>JACQAJ010000063.1 GCA_016195045.1 Candidatus Azambacteria bacterium
ATCGGTATCAAATTATGATTTTATCCTAGCACCTTAAATAATGTTTTGTCTATAGATAGTTTTTATACATGAACAAGCCATTTTTTAGAGGCAAATTCTTGAGAGGGATAAATTATTAAAATATAGATTTAAGTGCGAATTTATTAATAGGTATAAAATATACTATAATTTCAGTATCTTTTTATATGATATAACCAATGGGGGCTACGGCGTCATTTTAAATGATTGAATGCGTAGATTGATAAACTTTATTCTATAGTGCAAAATGAACCATAGAAACTAGAACCTAGTAAATAGTAAGTAGAGGAGATTGTTGGTTTCAATCCGCCAACTGATGGACTACTTACTGCTGACTACTTATTATGCAATTCACTCACCTTCATACTCATTCACATTATTCCTTACTTGATGGATTATCTAAAATCGATGATCTGATCGATCAGGCGGTTAAGTTTAAAATGGAGGCTTTAGCGATTACCGACCACGGTAATCTTTATGGCGCCATTGAGTTTTATAAAAAAGCCAAGGCCAAGGGGATTAAACCCATCATTGGTTTAGAAGCCTATATCGCCACTCGCTCTCATCTTGATAAACAACCGGGGATTGATCAGAAAAGATATCATTTAACTCTTTTAGCTAAGAATTTGATGGGTTATAAAAATCTCCTGAAACTAGTGACCATTTCTAATTTAGAGGGTTTTTATTATAAACCTAGAATTGACCGCGAGTTGCTTCAAAAATACTCTGAGGGATTAATTTGTCTTTCAGGCTGTCTAACCAGTGAATTATCACAAACCCTGAAAAACAAAGATCTTGAACGAGCCCAAAAAATCGTCTTGGAACATCGAGAAATATTTGGCAAAGAAAATTATTTTCTGGAAATAATGAATCATCCGAAAATCGAAGGCTTTAAAACGATTCAGGAAAAAATAATTCAACTATCCCGAGAAACTGGCATTCCATTAGTGGCCACTCAAGATTCTCATTATCTCAATCCAGAGGATGCCGAAGCTCAAGACACTTTGATCGCGATTCAAACCAACGCCATCCTTAATGATGAAACTCGTTTAACCATGAAGAAAGAAGATTTTTCTTTTATCAATCAAGAAACAGCTCTTAAATATTTTAAAGATATTCCCGAAGCCATTGAAAATACCGCTCTCATTGCCTCAAGGTCTAATTTGGAATTAGAACTGGGTCAATGGGTTTTCCCTGATTTTAAAATTCCCGAAAATACTACCCATGACAGTGAGTTAACTCGCCTAGCCTATGAGGGTCTGCTCAAGCGGGGATTAGAAAAAACCCAAGAAATCGAAGATCGAATTCAATATGAACTAAAAATTATTAGTCAAAAAAAATTCTCACCCTATTTTTTGGTGGTCAGCGATTTGATTCGTTTTTCCCGAGAAAATGATATTTTAACCAATGTTCGGGGATCCGTGGCGGGTTCCTTAATTACTTACTTGATTGAGATTACCAACATTAATCCCTTGAAATACAAATTGCCATTCGAACGTTTCTTAAACCCAGAACGACCTTCACCCCCTGATATTGATATGGATTTTGCTGATAATCGTCGAGATGAAGTGATCAGTTATACTCGCCTAAAATATGGCCAAGAAAAAGTCGCCCAAATTGGAACTTTTGGAACCATGATGGCCAAAGGATCCATTCGCGATGTCACTCGGGCTTTGGGTCATTCCTACGCCACTGGCGATAGAATTGCCAATCTCATTCCTCTCGGCTCTCAAGGTTTCCCGATGACGATCGATCAAGCTTTTAGTTTAACTCCGGAACTAAAAAAATCATATAAAGAAGATGATACTGTAAAAAAAATTATTGATCTGGCCAAAAAACTAGAAGGCTGTATCCGACATATTTCGGTTCACGCCGCTGGGGTCGTCGTCGCCCCGAGATCATTAGATGAATTTACTCCACTCCAATTCGACCCGAAAGGAGATAAGATTATCACCCAATATGATATGCATGCCATCGAAGATGTCGGACTACTCAAGCTGGATTTTCTCGGAATTAGAAATCTGGCCATCTTAAGCAATGCCGTCCGATTAATTAAGGAAACTCATGATATCGATATTAATCTTGATCAAATTCCCCTAGATGATAAAAAAACTTTTCATCTGTTGGCTAAAGGTGAAACCATGGGGCTCTTTCAATTAAATGGCGCCGGCCTAACTCGTTACCTAAAAGAACTGAAGCCCTCCATTATCAACGACATCAATGCCATCGTCGCCCTCTATCGGCCAGGACCACTAGAATCAATTTCTAAATATATTGAAAGAAAACATAATCCTAGTTTAATAAAATATCTTGATCCCCGACTGAAAGAAATCTTAATTGATTCTTATGGAGTGATTACCTATCAAGACGATGTTCTCCTAATAGCTATTAAATTGGCCGGCTATTCTTGGTTAGAAGCTGATAAACTTCGAAAAGCCATGGGTAAAAAAATTCCTAAAGAAATGAAAGACCAAGAAGAAAAACTAAAAAGGGGATTAGTTAATAATGGTTTAAGTCAAGAAAAAACCGAAGAACTTTGGAAACTGATTGAGCCTTTTGCCGCTTACGGTTTTGGTAAAGCCCACGCTGCAAGCTACGGATTGTTAGCCTATCAAACAGCCTATATGAAAGCTTGCTACCCAGTCGAATATATGACGGCGATCTTAACAGCTGAATCAGGCGACAATGCCACTATCTCGGAATATATTCAAGAATGTAAAAGAATGAAAATTACTATCCTTCCAGGCCAAAATATTGTCGATGCTATTATCGATTCGAGAAGTAAAGAGGGGAGATTTACTAGTCTCGAAGATTTTATTCAAAAAGTTAAACACAAAGATCTTAACAAAAAATCCTTGGAAAGTTTAATTAAGTGTGGCGCTTTAGATATTTTTGGAGAAAGAAATGTTTTACTGGCTAATAGCGAAAAAATTCTTGAGTTTTCTCGAGAATATCAAAAAAATGGTGACGAAAATCAAATTAATCTTTTTGAAAATTTACCCCAAGAACCGATTAAATTAAAACTTGATCCGGCTGAACCGATACCTAAAAACCAAAAACTCTTTTGGGAAAAAGAACTCTTAGGACTTTATATTTCCGATCATCCTTTAAATAGCGCTCTAGAAAAATATCATAAAACTTTAATCAAGATCTCGGATCTAGTTTCTCATAATCAAAAATTAGTCGTCATCGGTGGACTAATTGCGGTCATCAAAAAAGTTATCACCAAAAAAGGTCAGCCGATGCTTTTTGTCCAGATTGAAGATCTCACTGGTCGAGTGGAAGCCATTGTCTTTCCCAAAACTTTAGCCAAAAATGAAGCCATCTGGCAAACAGATAAAATCGTCCTGATCAAGGGTCGTGTTAGTTCCGAGAGGGGGGAGTATCGGATTTTGGTGGAAGAAGTGAAGGTGATTTAACAAAATTATTCCTAAAAACACGCGTCAAATTCCCCTGCGAGGAATTTGCGCTCGCTCTCGGCCTCGCTCGGCCCCCCCCCGCCTTGCGGGGGACGACCACCATGCCCGCTCGGCCTCCGAGACGGTTTTTAAAAATAATTTTGTTAAATAAGATAAGAAGAAAGGTGGTGCAATTTTTCGACTCAGCTCGTTTATTTATCACCAACCTCCGTCAATATATTTTTTGACAAAATCACTTGCCTTTGTGGATGGAAGGGGAAAGTTAATAACCCCCGAGACGTTTTTTAGAAAATATTCTTAAAAATGAAAGGCTGTCCCGAAAGACAGCCCTAAACCTTTTTAGGCTCGAAGTCAGCCGACAACTGAAATGTCGACCGATGGTCGCATGCTGGCGCAAACCCTCAAGGCCTTGTGTACTGGATGATCCAGGAATTTTCCTATCATTTCCTGATCAATTCTATTACTCCATAAACTTACAAGCACTTGTTGCATCGTCACATGATCAAACCTGGGACCCCATTTTCTCGTTCCCAGTCGCGCCGTAGTGGAACAATTATCCACCATATAAGCAACTCCCTTATAATGCATATATGGATTAAGGGAATCGACGGCTTCAATAACCGACTCGTTACAGATCTCGCTTAAACGATGACCTCTTTCGATCAAAAGATCGACTTGGGCCATCATCAGGGCACAATAAATACCGGCTGTCACGGGATCTATATCAGGCGCTATAGCTAATAATAAATGTTACCCAAATACTACTGGATATTTAATAAATAGGTTACCGTGTTTCTATGAAAATGGAAACCAAAAAAGAGGTATTTGGAAAATTTATTGAAGAGTATTACCGAGCCAAATTTCAAGAA
>JACQAJ010000007.1 GCA_016195045.1 Candidatus Azambacteria bacterium
TCATTTCGTTAGTATTAACCACGTGGGGACCACCACAGAGTTCTTGGGAAAAATCCCCCACTGAATAAACTTTGACAGTTTTTCCATATTTTTCTTTTTGAAACATGAGAGCCCCCGTTTTTTCGGCCTCGTCAATTGACATTTCCTTAAAACTAACCGACAGACCCTTGGCAATTTCTTCATTAACTAACTTTTCGACTTTTTCTTTTTCTTCGTTAGTCATTTTTTGAGGATGCGAAAAATCAAAACGTAATCGTTCGGCGGTAATATCTGAACCCCTTTGATGGACATGATGACCTAAGACTTGTCGTAAAGCGGCCTGCAAAAGATGAGTGGCGGTATGTAACTGAGTCACCTTTTTTAATTCTTGTTCAGTCCCCGCTTTTAATTCACCCGTCTGTAACATTAAGCCGTGGCCACCGAATTTTTTTTCTGATCCAGCCCGAGAAATACTCTGATGTGTTTTGTAAGCTTCCCAAAATCCGACTTCATCAACCTTCAGACCAACGTCTTTAGCTAGGTCACTAATCAATTCAAGACGAAACCCAAAAGACTGATGTAAATTAAAAGCTTCCGTCCCAGAGATTAGGGTTAAATCTTTTTTAAGAGATTGTTGGGCCAGATGATCAAACTCCCTCTTCCCAGTTTCAAAAGCCTTGGAAAACAAGGCATATTCTTGATTAATAATCAGGAGAATATCCTCGACGGGTAAAAGTCTATAATATGACGCATAATAAACCTGGAGTAATTCGACTGGCAAATTATAAAATTCATCCGATAATTGAAGAATTTTGGCATGAGTAATCGCCCGTCGGATTAAACTTCGCAAGATATAACCGCGATCAGTATTAGACGGCAAAACTCCATCGGAAATTAAAAACAGACTGGCTCGTAAATGATCAGCGATAATTCGATAACGATGGGCTTGATCCTTGTATAAAAATTCGGGATTTTCTAAAGTTTTAATGACGACAAAAAAGATATCGATCTCAAAAACTGTTTCTTTATTTTGCAAGACCATGGCCATTCGTTCTAGACCCATTCCAGTATCAACATTTTTCTGAGCCAGTGGTAAATACTCAAAACCACCCTGGCCATCTATCTTTTTTTCATACTCCATAAAAACATTGTTCCAAATCTCCACAAAACGTCCGCAGTCGCAATTAGGATGACACACTTCCCCAAAAGCCTGATCGTGTTCTTTTCCAGTATCGTAAAAAATTTCGGTATCGGGTCCACAAGGACCGGTACCAGGCAGTTCCCACCAATTTTTCTTTTTGGGATAAGTGGCGATCCGACCATTGGCCAAACTAGCTTCAATCCCTACTTCTCGAAAAACTCGAGTCCAATGTCCAATACTTTCATCATCTCTCGGAATGTTCATCTCGGAATCGTCAAAGACTGTGACAAAAAGTTTCGTCGGCGAAATACCAAACCATTGAGGCGAAGTCAAAAGTTCAAAACTCCACTCAATGGATTCTTTTTTAAAATAATCACCAAGCGACCAATTACCCAACATTTCAAAAAAAGTGAGGTGACGATTATCACCGACTTCTAAGATATCGTCCGTCCGCAGACATTTTTGAGCATCCACCAGTCTTGTTCCTAAGGGATGAACTTTTCCAGTTAAATAAGGCACTAACGGTTGCATACCAGCGGTCACAAATAACACCGTACTATCATCGGGTATCAAGGAAGCCGAAGGAATAACACTATGTCCCTTACTTTTAAAAAACTCCAAAAATTTTTGCCGAATTTCATTGGAAGACATAGGAATTTAAGATTTAAGATTTAAGATTTAAGATTTAAGAATTCTAATTTAAGCTCTCTCGCTTCACTCAAGACGACTTAGTCGATTTCTAATTTTCATTCTACTTACTAGATTCGATTTTGATAAACTCTTCCACGATATTTTCCTTAGTCACGCTCGTAAAAGAAGCTTGTGGATAAAGTGTTTTAAATGAAATGGGTACAGAAGATTTATCTTTCCACTTACATTCGTAAGCTTTTATTTCAGTATAGGTGGGATTACATTCTATAAAGTCTATTTCAGTACCTGATCTCGTCCTCCAAAAATGAATTTCGGTATAGCGATTGGCGTAAGCTCGCTCCTTTATTTTTTCGGCAATAAAAAAATTTTCCAGCACGGCACCTTTATCTATTCTTTCTTCTAGACTATCAAAATTACCAATCAAGGCATTACGAATTCCAACATCATAAAAATATATTTTATGATTTTTATTAATTTCTTTTGCCTTGTTTGTGTACAATGGATTTAGTCGGAAAATAATAAACGCTTGTTCCAGTAATGTAATGTAACCATAGACAGTTCCTCGGCTAATCCCTATTTCTTTAGCCAATTCAGAATAGGAAATTTCACTTCCCACCCTCAGGGCTAACAGTTTAACTAATTTCTCAAAAGCAAAAGAATTGCGAATATCTCCAAAAATAAAAATATCTTTAAACAAATAGTCTGTTGTTAAATCTTTTAGTAATTGAATCTTTTTTTGACGACCATCTCCTGAGACTATTTGCGGGTACATACCAAATATCAGATATTCCTCAATTTTCTTCTCGACATTCATTTTTGTATAGGTATCAACGAGTTCCTTTAAAGAAAGA
>JACQAJ010000052.1 GCA_016195045.1 Candidatus Azambacteria bacterium
AATCAATATTAATGAGTGGTCGATGATCATCAAAGGACTAACAGTTCAATTTAAAATGGGTGGCAATATTATTCCCTTTCTTGAGGAAATCGTCGTGATGCAAAGAGAAAAATTGGCTCTTCAAAGAGAAATTCAAACCCTAACCGCCTCAAGTCGAACCACTGGCTATCTCCTGGCTGGATTAGTACCAGTAATTATGATTATTCTTTCCCTGATTTCCCCGGATTATTTTTCCGTCTTTTTCCAAACAAGTATCGGCCAAAATCTCTTTATCTTGGCCATTATTTTAGAAATAATTGGCTTCCTTTGGATTTATAAAATACTTAAGATTAGTTATTAAAAATTGATTCAAGAAGAAATTCTTAAATCTTAAATCTAATATTATGTTTACCAAAATTATCATCTACTTATTAATAACCCTCATTACCTCCTTAACAGTGTTTTATCTTTTACGCACAGCCAAACTAAAAATTTTTTATCTCAAAACAATAACCTGGTTAAAACTAATGAGATTAAAATCCCCTCTTTATCAATTGGCCAATTCTTCAAAAACCAAGTCCTATCTTATCTCTTCTATTAACAAACTGGGTCTTAAAAAATGGAACATTAACCACTGCCTCATTTTAAAAGAAATAATTCTTTGGTTATTGGTCATAGTGGTATTATGGAATTACGGAAATTATCTTTCTTCCAATTTTCTCTTACTATTATTATTCTTATTACTTTTATTTTTTTATCCAGAAATTATTTTGCGTTCCCGTATAAAAAATCGAAAACAGCTAGCCAACCAAGATTTACCCTATTTGATTGATTTCTTAATTTTATTTTTGAATACTGGTATCAACATCGAGCTAGCCATTAGACACGCCCAATCAATTAAAAGTATTTGGAAATCGGAATTAGAATTAATCGTCTCTCAGTTTGATCATGGTATTCAATTAGACCAAGCTCTGTTGGCCAGCAGTGAAAGAATTGATCTTCCGGGCTATAGCCGAATAATTTCATCCTTAAGACAATCAAGAGAACTCGGCATACCTATCGTAAAAACCTTAAACATTCACGCTAAAATATTACGAGCCGAAAATAAAAGTCAAGTCCAGGAATTGGCCCACGCCGCTTCCGCCAAAATGAGTCTTCCTTTGGTTCTTTGTATCTTCCCGGCTCTGCTAATCATTTATCTCGCTCCTGCGGTATTACAATTCTTGAAGACGATTTAAGCAGCAACCAACAGTAAGATAGGAAAGTTCTAAATTATACCCAGATGTCGGACATCTGGGAAAAATAAAAACCAAGTTAAAAATCGTTTATAAGAGCTTGTTCCAGATTTTCTACCATACAGGTTCAACCTATATGGTAGAATACTTCGTAAAAAAATTGACAGTTTAAATCTAGTGTATATATTATAGATATGAAAACAATGATCAATATAAAAGCCGATGTGGAAGTTAAAAAAAGTGCTCAAAAAATAGCTTATGATTTAGGCTTGCCCTTGAGTGGCGTTATTAATGCTTTTCTGAAAGATTTTATCCGCAGTCGAAGTATTGCCTTTTCTTCCATACCCCATATGACACCGGCACTTAAAAGTGTTCTGGGTAAAATTGAGACTGATATAAAAAAGAATAAAAATATGTCTCCAGTATTTTCTTCTGCTCAAGAAGCTAATAATTACCTTGATAATCTATGAGAATCGTTTTCCACAAAAACTTTGAAAAAAGATACCAAAAATTAGCCGAAGTAATGAAATTAAAAATTAAAGAGAGAAATATTCTATTTGAGCAAGACCCCTATCATCCAATACTTAACAATCACTCGCTTACTAGTCAATATACGGGGTATAGAATTATTAATATTACTGGTGATATCAGGATTATCTATAAACTATTAGATAATGAGGTCGCCCTGTTTTCGGAAATAGGTTCTCACTCTTTATTATATAAATGATCCGTGTAAGGATAGAAAAGGTAAACCCATACACCTTTATTTTACTACACGCGCTTTTATGGATGGTAAAATAAATATCGAGGTAGTAGAGAATCTCTCTTTTAATAGACTTGTTCTGTAATAACTTTTAATTCCAGTGTCCATATTTTTGATAAACGCAGAAACCTTCGGTGTTCTGCACTAACCTAACTTTATCTCTATATACTTTTCCTGATGGAAAATATGGACAAACAGGGCGTTTCGTCAGACTCCGCTAAAGCTACGTTTGATAAATCAGATTTCGTAAAAATCGACAGTCATGTCGTCCTGACCCCGCAAAGCGGGGGAAGGATCTAGATCCTTCGTCCCCCGCCTTGCGGGGGGCTTAGGATGACACTTAGGTGTTAATTTTTACTTACCTTACTCATTTTATCTAAAAATCTGAACATTTCATTAATAAAGTTATTACGTTACCAGTCTAATAAGTCTATTGATAAAATTTATGATGACGAAGCTCTTTTTTTATTTTTAAATAATTCGGAATGGTTTTTTTTACGAGTATCCAAAACTGACGCGAATGATTAAATTCTTTCAAATGACACAGTTCATGGACGATAATATAATCCTGATGTTCCGGTGATAAAAATACGATTTTATAATTCAAATTTAAATTTTTCTTGGATGAACAACTGCCCCAACGAGTCTTTTGATTTTTGATGAAAATCTGATTAAACGAGAAGCCATAGATCTTATTATAAAAAGTGATTCGTTCCGTGGCCAAAACCCAAGCCTGATCTTTGTTTTCTAAATAATCTTGAAACGAAAAAGTCCGGATAACCTGATTGCCAACATTCCGAATCGTTTGGCTTTTCAGATTCTGGAAAAATTGGAGCTTGCCCAAGACCCATTGATTTTTATCCGCCACAAACTTCTCAATCGTTGATTGCCTCACCCCAAAAGGACTGGTCACGATCACCCGACCATCAGAATAGACCACCAACCGTATCCGTTTAACTCTTTTACTTTTTTTATATGTATAGAAAATATTTTCTTTTCTAAGAGGTCTTCTGTAAATAATTTATGAAAGAGCCTTAGGCATTATTTGAGATAATAATTCCTCTGTAACCTCATTCCCGCCCGTCAGCTGGCGGAGGCAGATAAACAAATTTCTTATTAATTCAAAGTGGCCAACATGCTAATCCTGACAGTCCCGACAATCAATTTTCAAAAATTAACCGTTAAGGGACTACCCAACCCGGTAACATAGTCATAACGTTTGCGAGCCTGACAAACATAACCACAAGCACCATTTTTCCCGCTAATAATATCGGTAAAATATAATTGGGAATTAACCGATGCCTTGTCAGTATAAAAATTTTTATTTTCAACCCCCTTTCCAAGAGTGGCAATCGCCGCCCATTGTGGACTACCCGCTGATGTGCCACCGACCGTTCTCCAAAGACCGCCACGAATAATAGGAAAACCAGAGGCTGGATCTGCATCATAAGCTATATCAGGAATGGCTCGAAACCCATTGCTTTTTGTAATTGAATAGTCAATTTGATATTGAGGCTGTTTTTCATAAATACTTATTCCGCCACCCGAACCACTCCAAGCTATTTCTTTTTTGACACTTCCATCATGATTTAAAGACAGTGTTGTCCCACCAACTCCAATCACCCAAGGCGAGGCTGCTGGCCAAGAAGCACCAGTACCATTATCACCTGAAGAGGCAAAGAAAACCGCGCCATACTGGCTTTTAAAATAGGAATCAAGAGTTGTTTCTTCTGGAAATTCTGCTCCGCCCCAACTCATTGAGATAGAGACGACGTCTGAACGAGAGGTGGCATACTGAATAGCTTTCAAGAAATTGGCTCCGCTGGGAGTGGTCGCTTCTACTAAAAGTATTTTGGCTTTTGGAGCAATAGCATGAGCCCACTCGACATCCAGTGTTGTTTCCATCGCCCAATCATTATCAAATTTTACCCCGGAACTTATTTTATGCTTTTCAAAACAACTATTTTGAATGGTACATTCTGGTAGGTTAAATTGTCGATTGAAATCATGTAAATCAGATTCAATGGAAGGATCTTCATAAGCGCCGATAATCGCAATCGTTCCATGTCCACCACTTTCCGGAAGATGATAAATCTTTTTTATTTGTGAGGGAGTTATTCCTGTAGGGATTTTTCCTACGCCACCAAAGGTATGAATTGGCGGTCTCCCCTGAAAATCAGAAAAACGATAACCAGCCAAGGTAAAAGATGGAACAATAAAATAGAAAACCAGAAACACGGCTGATAATAATTTATTCATATGTTTAGGCGCCTTAGCAACCACTCGTATTTGTCATTTCGATTTGCCAGCTGACGGGCCGGAATGACAGGTGTGGATAGTTACAGTATGAGGAGTTACGTGCCTTACTATTTTCTCGACTCTACGGTTTCAACAAAATCAATTCTTTTTCTTTGTCGACGAGATCTCTTTCCTTAAGATTAACTTTTTCTTGGGGTTCAGCTTTTTTGCCGAGCAGTTTGAGAAAATGCGAGGCATCATTAATTTTTAATTTGAGATTCGGAGTTTTATAATGAATCGGAATAATAATTTTAGGGTTTATTTTTTTGACCAGCTTCAAAGCCTCTTCGGCGGTAATCATTTTATGTTTTTTACCGTCAAAGACAAAATCGCCACCAATCGGCACGAAGAGAATATCGATTTGTTTGGGCAAAAAAGA
>JACQAJ010000012.1 GCA_016195045.1 Candidatus Azambacteria bacterium
ACCAATGCTTCAGCAGAAAGTTTTAATTCCAAACTCAAGGGTCTAAGAGCTTTAGTTCGAGGAGTAACCGATATTAAATTCTTCCTGTTTCGGGTGGCAAAACTGTATTCATAATCTCACCCACTATTGCGTGTGAGCCCAAACGAGATGACGCAGAAGATTTTTTAAATTGGGAGAAAACAGGCTGGAAAGAGGAAGAAAGTCATTCAAAACCGGGCACGATGAAACGACTCCCATGGTCGCATATTGTCGACAGATTGAAGTACGATCTACTTCCCAATGCCTCAAACCTAACTATGCCAGTTTTATTAATTACAGGAGAAAAGGATATTTCGACCCCGCCTGACCATGTGCAAATTTTATTTGAGGCGTTACCCGGTCCAAGGGAGTATCACATCATCAAAAACGCGCCACATACTTTCCGCGATATAGAACATCTAGCGGAAATCAAAAATCTGTTTTTGAAATGGATTGATAAAATAATACGAATGACGGAAAGCCGTGTACATTCTTAGCTAATTTTTAACTTCAGATATGTTGATGATTTCACGGATAAGCGTCGCAGAAAGAGACTTCCATGGCAATTTAAGAATACTGCGCCATGAACTTAAGAGCAAATGGTTCGGCGTATTTTTCTAAGATTTTTCTTTCATAGGGATCAAGAACTTTGTAACCAATAATAAAATTTTTTAAGACATGCCATTCTTCTCGTCCCGCTGGCGGAATATCATGAAAAGAAAGTATTTTATCAATAATACCAAGCGCTCTATTTTGGGCATTATCAGCCGCTTCGGTCAGATTCTTGTCATAAAAAGAAAGAAGTCTGCCTATTTCAGGATACAAATTGGCCATGTAAAAAAGAGAATTTTTTTCCATAATAATTTAAGATTTCTTCAGACCTTCAATAAATTGACAGATTATTTCCGTCGTATTTTTAATTATTTCCTGATCATTGATATTTCTTGAGCGATTTCCCAAATCTGGTTTTATATTTACCATTGAATCAAATTCTAAGACTCCTTTTTGATTCTCTTCAAACCTGATATTAAAACCCCAAACATCTTCAAATTGGGAACCCGTCTCGATTAAAATTTGACAAGCCTCAACATGATAATCACCTCCGAGCGCTACGCGGTCTTTGACAGTATCAACCACTCCTTTAATCATGGTGCCGTACCAATTCTTGGCCAGTTCTTTCACCCCAGACATACTCATAACTTTTTCTAAAATTTTTATTTCCACAAACGTTGATTGATTTAATGAATCATCTATAATGTTAATAACTAGAACAACTAAAACATTTTTATGCCCCTAGAGATCAACAATTTAACTAAAGCGAAAATAGATGAAAAAAAGTTACGAACAGTTTTTCAAAATTCCATAAATAGATTAGAATTAAAGACAGCCAGCATTAGTCTGGCTTTCATCAGTGAACTAGAGATTAAAAAGCTTAATAAAATTTATCGGGGTCAGAATAAAGTAACAGATGTTTTATCTTTTGGAAATCAAGATATCAAAGAGCCTGCCTTTTCTAAATTACCCTTAGAACAGGGTTTTCTAGGGGAAATAGTAATTTGTCCCAAATTTGCCGAAACTAAGGCCAAATTATTCAATCTCAACAAGAAAATGATGATTAATAAACTTCTGATTCACGGCCTGCTTCATTTATTGGGCTATGATCATGAAAAATCAAAGAAACAAGCTGAAGAGATGGAAAAATTAGAAACTAGCTTATTGAGCTTGTAGGCCGTAGGGTGTTAGGAGTTTTCCTACAACCTATAACTTACAACCTACAACCTACAACCTACACCTAATTTATGAAATACATTGCCGCAATCGATATTGGTAGTCAAACAATTAAAGCCGCGGTGGCTAAGATAACTGGGAGAGATAAATCTCTTCAAATTTTAGCTATTCATGAAATGGAAACCGATGGGATTAGGAGAGGAACAATTATTGATATTAACGAAACCGCCAATTCCATCTCCGGTATTTTAGAGACCTTATCGAGTTTGGCCGATATTAGAATTAAAGAGGCTTTTATTGGGGTTAGTGATTCCCAGATAAATCTTCGTCAGAGTGAGGGAATGATTATTATTTCTCGGGCTGATTCTGAAGTCACCGAAGAAGATATCAAGCGAGCTTATCAAGCCGCTGAGACTTCCAATATCTCTCAGAATAAAGAAATTATTCATACCATTGCCAAGGATTTTAGTGTTGATGATGAGATGAGTATTAAAAATCCGATTGGTATGCGAGGCTTAAAATTAAAGATTAATGCTTTAGTCGTTGAAGGTCTCTTATCCTCTCTAAAGAATGTCAAAAGAGTAGTTGAATTAGCTGGAGTCAATTCTTCAGGATTAATTTTCTCGCCCTTAGCTGGTGCCCGAGCTGTTTTAAACAGAAAACAGAAGGAATTAGGGGTCATTCTTCTGGATATTGGAGCGACCACTTCAAGTTTATTAGTTTATAAAGATGGTGAAGTCATTCATGGGCGGGTTTTAGATATCGGATCAGTTAATATTACTAATGATATTGCTATTAACTTAAAGATTCAGACCGAGATGGCTGAAAAAATCAAGATTGAGTATGGAGCTTGTTTACCTCACTTAGTTTCTAAAAAAGAAATTATTGATTTTGAGGGTTTGGGAATAAATGATTTGAAAATGTCTCGTAAAAGTTTGGCTGTTATTATCAATAAACGACTCAAGGAATTCAGTAAAATTCTCACTAAGGAATTATCTAAAATAGATAAAAATTTTAAAGTACCCGGTGGGATCATTATAACGGGTGGTGGTGCTAAATTACCCCAGATCGAAACTTTTTTTAAGAAAGAATTAAAATTATCAGCTCAAATTGGTTTTCCGGATAAAGTCGAAGGTTTCATTGATAAAGCCAATAATTCAGCTTATGCTTCTTTAATTGGACTGTTATTGTGTGGCTTAGATGATCTCGGTAATGAGAATGGAGGATTTTCTCGGAAATTTTTTCGTTCTTCTGGCGAAAAATCCAGAGGTTTCTGGGGTCAACTATTTAAGAATTTCTTGCCGTAAGAAGCAGAATTATGATTTAGGAATTAAGATTTAAGAATAATTTTGATTCAATCCGCCAGTTGGCGGACTTAAATCTTAAATCTTAAATCTTAAATTTTATTTCACAAATCTTACCCTAGATTTTTAGCATTATTGTTCTAATTATTTTAGGGCATTTTTTTTTATTCACAGGTGTCGATTTTTTGGGGCAGTGATATAGTGGGAAGACAACTAAAAACTAAAAGTGAAAAACTAAAAGTGAAAAATCAACCATCAACTTTTCACTTTTAACTAAATTTTCGTGAATACCATTATAAAAATCAAGAAACGAGACGGTTCTATTACCGATTTTGATGTCAAAAAGATTACCGAAGCCATGCGGAAGGCTTTTATGGCGGTTTGGGGTGGAATTAACGAAAAAAA
>JACQAJ010000058.1 GCA_016195045.1 Candidatus Azambacteria bacterium
CTTTTTCGATCACGGCTTTTTTGACAATCTATATTTTTCCCAAGATTTTACCAGTCCTCTTGGGTTTAAAAGCCGAACTGCCTTGGTCAACTAAGGGTTTAATTTTTTTGAGTAATCTTTTTGTTAATTATGGTTTTGTTTCGGTGATAGGAATTATCGGTTTAATTATTTTGACTTGGTTAATTCTTAAGATTGAAAAAGTTCGCTTCCGAGTTCATCAAGTGATTCTTTATCTACCGTTAGTGGGTGGTCTGTCCCAGAATTATAATATGGCTAATTTTTGTCGAACTTTAGGATTACTTTTGAAAAGTGATATTAAAATAGTCGAAGCTCTTTCAATTACCGCTGATACCACTAATAATTTGGTTTATCGACAGGAACTTAGGCATATCTCGGGAGACATCTCGAAAGGAGAAGAAATTTCTCGGCATTTGGAAAAAAACAATCATCTTTTTCCGATTATGCTTTCACAGCTGGTTTCTATTGGTGAGACGACGGGTAATTTGACCGACACTCTTTTATATCTTTCGGAGTTTTATGAGAATAGGTTTGATGAAACTATCAAAAATCTCTCAATAGTTTTAGAACCATTTTTGATGATCATTATGGGAACGATTGTCGGTTTCGTGGCTATTTCTATTATTACCCCAATCTATGAAATTACTCAAAATATTAGACACTAAAAACAGTGCTGGGTTTACGCTCATCGAGGTATTAATCTCTCTAGCGATATTTGTTATTATTTTAGGATTAGGCTATTTTGTAAACCTAGATTTCTATAAAAGTTACACCCTTAGTTCAGAGCGAACTGTTTTGGTTGGTCTGCTAGTGAAGGCCAGAAATAATTCCATTGTCAATATTAATGAAAGTAAACACGGGATTTATTTAACAGCCAATGAATATATACTTTTTCAGGGCGATAATTATTTAGCGCGTGATCCTATTTATGATGAGAGTATAAAAGTAGATTCAATCATCGCTCATACTGGTTTAACTGAAATTGTTTTTAATCAATTAACTGGGGAGCCGAATATTACTGGTGATATCATTCTTACTAATGGCGTTCGCTCTGCTATAATATCTATTCAAAATGAAGGACGAATTAATTGGTAACTCCGTTAGAAGTCGATTATTATCTACTTCTAACGGGGGTCAAATGACTTTAGAAATTATTATTTCACTTTTTATTTTAGTGATGAGTGTTTCGGCGATCATTATGGTTTTTTTTGGGAATCAATCTGTAGTGGTTGATGTGGAGTCAAATAATCAAGGACTGGATATGGCTCGTCTAGAACTGGAACAGGCGCGCTCAATTGGTAAAAAAGATTTTAATGCTCTTGTTTCTAGCACTAAGATCGAAGGTATCTATTCAAAAGAAATAGTTGTTCAAAGTCTTGATAGTCAGACCAAAAAAGTGACGAGTAAAGTTAGTTGGCAAACGGAGTTTAATAGGCCCCAGAAGATTGAATTGAATACCTTGGTGACTAATTATACTAATTTCGTTGCTCTCGGCGGCGATACAGGGGGTGCCAATCCTTCAGGGGATTGGACCAATATTCGGACTTTGGGTTCTATTGATCTGGGACCGGGCAGTTCCGCTACCGATCTCGATGTCCTTAATAAAATTGTTTATCTTTCTTCTACTGCTTCAGCTTCAAGTAAGCCAGATTTATTTATTGCTAATGCCATTGATGGGCAAAATCCATTTATTGTTTCGAGTCTTAATACTGGTCCGGGTTTGAATACTATTGATGTTGCTTATAATTATGCCTATGTTGGCAATAAAGATGTTAATGCTCAACTTCAGATTATTGATGTTAGTAATAGTGCCTCGCCGGTTCTTTTAACGTCATTTAAGTTACCAGGGGTTTCTGGGAGTGGGGCCGTTGGCAACAGTATTTTTTATAATAGCGGTAAGATTTATATTGGAACCAAACAAGCTACCGGACCTGAATTTCAGATCATTGATGTTTCTAATCCAGCTAGTCCAGTTAGTCTGGGTAGTAAAAAAATAGGGGCTGACATCAATTCAATTTATGTTCGGGGGAATATTGCTTATTTGGCGACCAGCGATGATACCGAACTCAAAGTCTTCGATGTGGGCACTCCTTCTTTAATAGTTTTCTTGGGAGGATTTGACGCTCCTGGTGATTCGGAAGATGGTAAAAGTCTTGATCTGGTTGGTAATAATCTTTATCTTGGTCGAATTGTTGGGGGTAATCATTCAGATCATCCCGAGTTTCATATTGTTGATGTCACTAATCCCGCCACGATTCAAAATTTAGGCTCTAAGGATTTGGCAGTCGATTTAAATGATCTGAGGATTAGAGAACCATTGGCTTTTTTGGCTACTTCTGATTCGAATAAAGAATTTCAAGTTTGGAATGTTTCTAATAAGGCTAATCCGACTCTCTGGAGTTCGTTGAATTTTCCTCAATTGGCTACCGGCATTGATTATGAAGATAATTTTATTTATGTTTCCATCCGAAGTAACGATGGGTTAAGAATTCTAACTTCAAATCCGTAAATTCAAAATGACAATTCAAAATTCAAAATTCAAAATTCAAAATTCTTCAACGGGTTTCACCTTGATCGAAATACTTATCTATACTGTCTTAACCTCGTTAATTATTGGCGGTTTCTTAGTTGTTGTCTATCAAATTATTGAAAGTAATAGTAATTTAACTAATAAAATAATCGTAGAACAAGAAGCTGATTTTTTATTTCACAAGATCAAATGGGTTTTGATCGGAATTAGTAGTATTAATAATCCGCTACTTGGCATCAGTGGATCAATTCTTTCAGTTAATAAAATAAACTCCCTAGAAAACCCATTTATTTTTGATTTAGATTCAGGTAGTGTTCGACTGAAGAGGGGTTCAAGTAGCCCCGCCACTTTAAATAGTCAAAATGTTATCATTAGCAATCTTTCTTTTGACTATTTGCCGGCTGGTTTAGGAGCCCTTGAAGCGATCAAAGTCAGTCTGACTGTTAATGGAAAAAATTTTACGGATACTATTTATCTGAGAAAATGAATTTAAAATTATGAATAGGAATAATTCCGGTTACATCGCCATAATTTCAACAATTATTATTTCTCTTTTGTTAATGGGGATAATCTTTGCTGTTAATTCCAGCAGTTTTTTAACTCGGTCTAATCTTTTAAATTCTGAATTTAAGGAGCAGAGTTTTGCTTTAGCGGAAGCCTGTGTCGATAGTGCTTTATTGAAATTAGCTCAAAATGCCTCTTACTCTGGCAATGAAAATGTTTTAATTGGAAATGATCAGTGCTCTATTTTACCCATGGAAACTCTTTCTAGTCAAAAAATTATTAAAACCAAGGCCATCCTTAAGAAAGCCATCACTAATTTAAAGATTACAGTTAATTCTAGTAATTTATCGATCATTTCTTGGGAAGAAGTATCAAAATTCTAAGCATTTTGATTTATCCACACATGTTTAATTTGAGTAATATGATATAATAGAAATAATCTAAAAAATAAAAGGTCGGATTTTTAAGTAAATTTTAATTTATGACAAATCAAAAAGGTTTTACTTTAATTGAATTGTTGATTGTGATTGGTATTATTGCTATTTTAGCGGGTGTGGTGATTGTGGCTTTAAATCCAGCCAGACAGTTTGCCCAAGCCAGAAATACTCAACGTTGGAGTAATGTCAATACCATCTTAAATGGTATTGGACAGAGGATAGTTGATAACAAAGGACTTTGGAATTCAACTTGTGGCGCTGTGACTGTCAGTTTGCCTGACACGGCAACCAATATTGGATCTAGTGCGGGATTGATAAACTTAGAAGCTTGTTTAGTGCCAACTAATATTTCTTCTATGATAGTTGATCCAACTAACGGAAGTACAACTGATACTAAATATCAAGTTACTCAAAGTGCGACCACAGGTCGGATTACCGTTGGTGCTTCTGGGGCTGAATTAGGTGAAGTTATCACAGTGACGAGATAGAAATGATTGGGTATTTCGAAAATTAGAGTTTCAATAAAATAGCCAGCCCAGAACTGGCTATTTGAGTTATCTAAGTTTTGCAGAAAACATATTATATGGAAAAACAAATTAAATTTAAACCCAAAGATGGACAAGTTGATTATACTAATATCAGGTACGCTCCGGTAATTAATTGTATCGTTAGGTACGGTAGTAAGATTTTGATTGTCCAGAGAAGCGCATCTATGAGACTATATCCAAATCTTTGGAATGGTATTTCAGGCTTTCTTGATGATAAAAGAGATATTGAAGAAAAAGTAAAAGAGGAATTACTAGAGGAACTTAGTATTGAAAACAATAATATTATTTCGATTATTCGTGGACCAATTCACGATTTAGAAGCGCCAGAATATGGTAAAACATGGATTGTTCATTCGATTTTAGTAGAAGTAAAAACAGACAAAATAAAACTAGATTGGGAAGCTCAAGATTATCGGTGGATAGAAATTGAGGAGGCTAAAAATTTTAACTTGTTTCCTGGATTTGATAAAGTTCTAACAGCTTTTTAAATAGTACTTATTTTTTCTGATTTTTGATTTACTACACCATTTCTGACGGTCGTCAGAAATGGTGTAGTAGATGGCTATTAAATTGAATTGTACTATATTGGAGAAACCATACAAGAATGATAAGATATGCCTAATGAATAAATACATTGGTATCGTTGGCGGAGGACAATTAGGCAGAATGTTGGCTATGGCCGCCAAGAAATTAGGGTTTGGGGTGGCGGTTCTTGATCCGACCCATAAAAGTCCGGCCAGTGAATTCGCCGATACTGTTATCGTGAAAAGTTTTAAAGATCCTGAAGGTATTAGGGAATTAGCCAAAATTTCTGATTTTATTACTTTTGAAATCGAGTCAGCTAATGCTAAAGTCTTAGAAGAGTTAGTATTAGAAGGACATAACATTAACCCCGCTCCCCGAATTCTTTCCATTATTAAAGATAAGTTTAATCAAAAGAAATTTTTGGAAGGACATAATATTTTGGTCGCCCCTTCGGTTCAGGTTAAAAATAGAAATGAAATTATTATTGCGGTTCAAGAATTCGGTTACCCAATACTTTTAAAATCTCGTTTCGATGCCTATGATGGTCGAGGAAATGCTTTGATCAGAGATGAATCGGAAATTGATTTTGCTTTAGAAAGGCTGGCCATTTCCCACGGAGATCTTTATGTTGAAAAATTTATTCCTTTCGTGAAAGAATTAGCGGTTGTGGTAGCGCGCGGTAATTTAAGTGAAATCGTTGTTTATCCACCAGTAGAAACTATTCATAAAAATAATATCTGCCATTTAGTAATTGCCCAGGCGCCAGTTGATTCTGGAGTCATAAAAAAAGCCGAGAAATTAGCTATCGATATAATCTCAATTTTAAACGGAGTGGGAGTTTTCGCGATAGAAATGTTTTTGACTTTCAGCGGTGAGCTTATCGTCAATGAAATTGCGCCTCGAGTCCATAATTCTGGACATCAGACAATTGAAGCTAATGAAACTTCTCAATTTGAGCAACAGATCAGAGCGATTGCTGGGTTGCCATTAGGTCCAGTGAGCCCAAAAACTCCTTATGCGGTGATGATCAATATTCTGGGTGAGCGTCAGGGGGTCGCTAATATTTCTGGAGTGGAAGA
>JACQAJ010000059.1 GCA_016195045.1 Candidatus Azambacteria bacterium
TCACCGCGAGTATCCTCATCCCGAAAACAGCGAGGAATTTGAAAATATTTTTCCAGACCGGCGACCATTAATAATTGTTTGTACTGTTGAGGGGATTGAGGTAGAGCATAAAACTTTCCCAAACCTAATCGAGAGGGGACTAAATAATCCCGAGCCCCTTCCGGAGTCGATTTAGTTAAGATCGGCGTTTCGACTTCCACAAATTCTTGAGTCGTCAAAAAATCACGAATAAATTTTATTATTTTCGCCCGAGCTATTAAATTATTTTTTAAACGAGAACGACGTAAATCTAAATAGCGATATTTCATTCTAACTTCTTCGCTAATTTCATAACCACTTTCACTCAGATCGAAGGGGGGAGTCTTAGCTTCATTCAAGACCAATATTTCCGAAATTTCTAACTCCAGATCACCATTCAGTTTATCTTTTTGGACGGCTCGTTCTGGTCGCTGATTAACTTTCCCTCGCACCTCAACCACCCATTCTGATCTGATTTTTGATCCGACTTCATGAGCCATCTGGGCATTGGGCAAAATAACCCCCTGAACCTTGCCCGACCGATCCCGAAAATCAAAAAAAATCAGTTTTCCCTGATCACGACGAACATCCACCCAGCCCTTGATCATTATTTCCTGACCAAGATAATCTTTGAGATCTTTTATATAAATTCTTTCCATGTTTTTTATATTAACATTAAAAACCTAAAAACACTATTAAAATTAGCCTCAACTCTTTTATTAATTCTAGTTTTAACTTTTTGCTCCAACAGTTTTATTATCCTATCTATTATTCTAATCTATTATTTATTCTATTTTATTATCCTATCTATTATTCTAATCTATTATTTATTCTATTATTTATTCTATTATTTATTCTATTATTTAATTTACTAGAATATTTCTAATACAGCAACTTGTCCTATCAATACGGCCGTTGTAATAAGGCAACTTTTTAAGAAGGCAACTTCTTAAGATTGATATTGTATAGACTACCCAATTATTGACTCAATAAAGTCAGGCTTTGACCAGACGGAACCAATTAAAAAGATAAAAAATCTATGAATCTTGTCCGGAATCATTTATAAAACTTGAGTCAGAGATCCCTCCTTGCCGATAGTAAAGATATGGATGAAGGTAGCAATTTTTCTTTTGTGAATATCAATCAAAAGCGTTTCGGGAATTTCTATTTTTCCAATCCAAACACTTTGATGTAATAATTTAAAACCTAAAAATTTAAGTATTCCGCGAAGCCAATCACGCTGAAATCTATTCTTTTCCGGAATATCATATGAAACTACAACTACCTCTTTTGAATCATTTTTAAGATATCTTTGTTGGGGTTGTTTTTCAAACTCCTTAAAGGCCATCCTTCCTTTTTTAGAGATAGACCACACCCCTTTTTTACCACTAGAATCTGGTATGATAAGTCCATCTCTTTTTAAACTTATCAATAAATTATAAAACTGGGATCGTTCTTGACGTTCTCGATCTTCTTTATATTTTTGACGATCTTTATCTCTTTCAAGTTCTTTATATTTCTGAAGCTCTTCTTCTGTAGTAGTAAAAGTTTCTCGGATAGAAAAATATTTACCCCGCAGAGGTGCTGGACCTCCTTTATAGGAAACACGAAATGGTGTTAAGGCTGCATTAATAAAAAGTTCCGTGGTAGTCAGAATACCATTTTTTAATAATCCCAAAACAATAGCTCCTGTTGTTCTTTTTCGTGGCATAATTTAATTATACACAAAACTTGTTCTATTGCTACGGCCGTATTGATAGAACAAGTTTTTTATCTGGGTGACTATTTTTAAGCTACTATCTTTTATCTTGGTAATTGTTTTGTCCCGATTTCATCAAAATCTTTGGTTTTGTTTGAAATCAAGGATCCTCGATTTTTTTACTCCACTTAATAGAGACAAAATTAGGGAAATGATTTATAAATCTTAATCCGCCAGCTGGCGGACTTATATCTGAAATATTATAGAAGAATCTATTCCAATAAAATATTAATCTTATTTTCTGGTCGGACTTCAATGATGCCACCTTGGGCTTCGAGAAGGGTCTCAACACCCTGAGAATCTAGAATTTTCATCGAACCTTTAATCATTGGCGTAATCAAAGGCAGATGATGATCTAAAATAGTCAACTCGCCATTGGGAGTTTTAAGATTAATCGATCTCACTTC
The DNA here is from genome assembly GCA_016195045.1 of Candidatus Azambacteria bacterium. Lineage (GTDB taxonomy): Bacteria > Patescibacteriota > Minisyncoccia > GWC2-36-17 > JACQAJ01 > JACQAJ01. Next base: position 2,185 of record JACQAJ010000059.1, read on the forward strand.
TTTAGTTAAAATAGGTTTTTTTAGTGAGTAGATATTTAAAAGCATGATTTAAGATTTAAGATTTAAGATTTAAGATTTTTTTAAAATTCCTAAATCCTAATTCTTAAATCTAATTTACTGTCTCTATACCGCCTTTCATGTAAAAGGCCTCTTCGGGTTTATCATCGTGTCGGCCTTCTAAAATTTCGTAAAAACCGTTAATGGTTTGTTCTCGAGTAACATATTGGCCGGCTAAATTGGAAAAAACTTCCGCCACAAACATCGGTTGGGACAAGAATCGCTGAATTTTTCGGCCTCGATTGACGATCAATTTATCAGTGACTGATAATTCTTCCATTCCCAAAATAGCGATCGTATCTTGAAGCTCTTTATATCTTTGCAAAGTTTTCTGAACTTCCTGGGCGACTTCATAATGTTTATCACCGACAATTTTGCGAGTCAGAGCAGTGGAAGTGGAGGCAAGGGGATCGATCGCCGGATAAATACCGATTTCGGTCAGCGCTCGAGAAAGAACGATGGTTGATTCTAGGTGACTAAAAATAGCCGCCGGAGCCGGATCAGTAATATCATCAGCCGGAACATAGATGGCTTGCACTGAAGTAATGGAACCATTTTTCGTCGAAGCAATCCGTTCTTGCAGTTCACCCATTTCCGAAGCTAAGGTTGGCTGATAACCCACCGCTGAAGGCATTCGACCTAATAAAGTCGAAACTTCCAGACCCGCTTGGGAAAAACGGAAAATATTATCAATAAAAAGTAAAACATTTTTATTTTCTTCGTCTCGAAAATATTCCGCCATCGTTAAGGCCGATAACGCCACTCTTAAACGAGCTCCTGGGACTTCATTCATTTGACCAAAAACCAAAGCGGTTTTTTCTAGAACCCCAGAACCTTTCATTTCATGATACAAATCGTTACCTTCACGAGAACGTTCACCGACTCCAGCAAAAACGGAAAAACCGCCCGCCATGGCTGCCACGTTCCGAATCAATTCCATTAAAAGAACTGTCTTGCCGACCCCAGCGCCGCCAAATAAACCAACTTTTCCACCTTCAATAAATGGCGCGATTAAATCAATGGCCTTAATTCCGGTTTCAAAGATTTTAACCTCCTCACTTTGCTCAATTAAACTAGGTGCTTTTCGATGAATCGGTAAAAATTTCTTAAACTCTTTATCGGTCTTGGTTAGAGGTTGACCCAAGACATTAAACATATTACCCAAAACTTCTTGACCAACGGGCACCTTGATCGGACTACCCGTATCAACCACTTTGTCGCCCCGACGGAGACCATCAGTCATCGACATAGCAATAGCTCTCAATCGATCAGGTTCTAAATGTTTCGCCACTTCAGCAATAATAATCCCTTGGGCTCCGTGAATTTCTAGAGCATTAAATAAAGCCGGCAATTTAACATTGTCATTAAACTTCACATCAATCACGGGACCAATAATTTGTACAATTTTTCCTTCCAACATAATAAGTTATAAAGTTAAAAGTTTATAAAGTTGAAAGTTGTAGAAGTAATTGTATTTAAATTTATAACTTGATGAACTTTCAACTTTCAACTTTCAACTAATTCAGTGATTCCGCTCCGCTAACGATTTCGCTGATCTCTCGGGTAATATTGCCTTGGCGAAATTTATTAAATTCAATTGTTAAATTTTCTTTAATTTCTTTAGTATTCTCGGAAGCATTTTTCATAGCGATCATCCTGGTTGAATGTTCCGAAGCATTGGACTCTAAAACTTGAGCGTATAATTGAATTTCGACTAATCGAGGTGCTAATTCATCCAACACTGTTTGAGGGTCTGGCTCGACGAGATATTCATAATCTCCGAATTGCGTTTGAGCACCTAAAATTTCTTTCTCTAAATCTTTCAAATTGGAAAAACGACCGTACTCGGGAACTATTTCTTGAATCACTTCTAAAACATTTCTAAATTTAATCGGCAATATTTTGTGAATCAAAACATATTGACGTAAAGTGGTTCTAAAATAAGTTGAAATAGTTAAAATATTAGACCACTCACCACTTAAAAACTTTTCAATCAATAAATTAGTGAGGGGTTTTAACGTTTCAATACTAGCATGATCTCCGAAATTTTTGAAAGACTGGACGATCTCCAATTTTTCTCGTAATAAATACTCTTCCGCTTTTTTGCCAACCGCAATAAAAACAAAAACTTCATCTTTATTAATCTTGGGCTTTATTTTCTTTTCAAAATGCCGAAAGACATTGGCATTAAATGAACCCGCTAAACCCTTATCAGAAGTAATCATCACCACCGCTGTCTTAGTTTGAGGTTTCTCAATCATCAATTTCGGTTTATAGCCAGTTCGATGAGTTAACTCTAACGACA
>JACQAJ010000061.1 GCA_016195045.1 Candidatus Azambacteria bacterium
CTGAAATAGGTGACAAAGGATATTTTAGTAGAAAATTTGACAAATATTATGGACTATTATACACTAAAATTACAGGAGAAAATCTCGGATTTAACCGAGCTCTTGAATTGAAAATTAGGAGGTTGAGATGAAAAATGATAATGAGGGTTCAAAAAAGATGGTTTACCTGCATTGGTCTGAGATAATTTTTGAGATAATTCTAGTACTTATAATTTTTGCCACAATTGCTGGTATTGAAATTGCAGTAGCTCTAAAAAGGTGGTTTATGGGCAGTATGGAGATGATTGCGTTATTTAACTCATTTATGTGGATACTGGTACTAGTGACATCATACTTAAACAGAAGAAGGCTAGTAGAATCGGAAGGAGAAGAGACATATAAACAAGTTAACCAGTTCTTTCTATTCTTGGCAATTAGCTCAATTGTCACAGAATGGAATTACATCGAGATTAATCTTTGGATAGGTGCAGTGATGTTCGTTTGTATATTTTTAGGGATCCCTGTTACAATGTTTGTCTTTTTCAGGAAAAGGACGTCCCCCGCCATTACACCATCGATGGAATTGTAAAAACCCATCGGTGGAAATCTCGATACCCAGCTTATTGCAACATGCGAAGCTGGGTAGACTTTTTTATATATCGAAAGATAGAAGATGAAATTATAAATTCGAAAAACTTTTGTCACCTATTTCAGACGGCCGTCTGAAATAGGTGACAAAGGATATTTTGGTAGAAAATTTTAGTAGAAAATTTGACAAATATTATGGACTAGTATACACTAAAACTACGGGAGAAAATCTCGGATTTAACCGAGCTCTTGAATTGAAAATTAGGAGGTTGAGATGAAAAATGATAATGAGGGTTCAAAAAAGATGGTTTACCTGAATTGGTTTGAGGCAATTCTAGTACTTATAACTCTTGCCACAATAGCTTGTGTTGAGATTGTAGCTATATTAGAAATAAGTATATATAAGAAGAACCTGATTGCCTCAATTAACTCAATTATGTGGACATTGGTTTTCGTGATATCCCACTTAGACAAAAGAAGGCTAAGAGAATTGGAATTGGAAGGGGAGATAGATAAAAAAGCCCAAAGATTCTTGTTAGTCTTGGCGATTAGCTCGATTATCACAGGATGGAATTATATTCAAATTAATCTCTGGATAAATGCAGCGGTGTTCGTTGGTATGTTTGTAGCGGTCACTGCCAACATTTTTAAGGACAGAGAAAGGACGTCTCCCGCCATTACACCGCCGATGGACCCTTGAAAAACCATCGATGAAGGTGTCTGAATGCCAAGTCTCTTGTAAAGCGAGGGACTTGGTATACTTTTTTACATACCGACGGCTTTTTTTGACTTTTTTATTACTATGATATAGGATTAATAAATTAATTAAAGTCTAGTTTTAATTAACTAACCTGGATCCCTGCCTGCGCGGGGATGACATAAACTTATGAAAAAAGACATTCATCCAAAATATTTTGATCAGGTTAAAGTGGTTTGCGTTTGTGGCCATAGTTTTTATACTGGCTCAACCCAAGAAGCAGTCAGCCTAGAAATCTGTTCACTTTGCCACCCTTTTTATACTGGCAAAGAAAAGATTGTTGATATTGCTGGTCGAGTAGAAAAGTTCAAAAGAAAAGAAGCTAAAATCGCGCCCAAAGCAGCAGTGAAAAAACAAGATGCAAGAAGAATAAAAAAGATTGAAAAAACCAAAAAACTGGAAAAACTTAAACTTGCACCATCGAAAAAGATTGACAAAAGATAATCAATCGTAAAATTAGTCTTTCTTACGAATTACAAATCACTCACGAATATACAAATAATTTAAAAAAGATTCGTAAATTAGTAAAAAAATTTTTATGGATGAGTCTCTTATTTTAGAGATCCGAGGCGGGGTTGGGGGTGAAGAAGCGGCCCTATTTGGCGCCGATCTTTTTTCTATGTATCAAAAATTCGCAGTTTCCCAGGGCTGGACAATTAAAAGCATTGATAAAAGTTTGACGAATCTTGGGGGATTAAAATCGGTTACTCTTGAAATTAAAGGCAATGATGCTTATACAAAACTTAAGAGTGAAAGTGGCGTTCATCGAATTCAGAGAATTCCTGAAACAGAAAAAAGTGGTCGAGTTCATACTTCAACAGTGACGGTGGCCGTTTTACCAATCTTAAAAGTCAGTGAATTAAAAATCAATCCTCAAGACTTAAGAATTGATTTTTATCGATCAGGTGGAGCGGGTGGCCAAAACGTTAATAAAGTAGAAACGGCGGTCAGAATTACTCATATTCCAACCGGGGTTGTTTCTGCTTGCCAGACAGAAAGATTCCAGCTAGCTAATCGAGAAAAAGCTATGCAAATTCTAATCTCCAAATTACAGAATGAAATGGAATCATCCAAAACTAAGGAACTTTCTCAACTAAGAGCCTCTCAAGTCGGAAGCGCTGATCGAGCCGACAAAATTAGAACTTATAATTTTCCTCAAGACCGAATCACTGACCATCGAATAAAAAAAAGCTGGCATAATATTGGAAAAATCATGAACGGTAATTTAGAACCAATAGTTAAAGCTTTTATGTCATCCTGAACGCAATTTCATGTCATCCTGATTTGTACTGATATTTATGTCATCCTGAGCCGTCAGGTGAAGGATCTCTTAGATTAGATCTTTCGCTTCGCTCAAGATGACATGACTGTCGATTTTTACGCAGTCTGATTTATCAGACGTAGCCTTAGCGGAGTCTGACGAAATTAGACTTGTAGCGTAATAACTTTATTAATGAAATGTTCAGATTTTTAGATAAAATGAGGAAGATGAGTCCGAATTATTGAGGCATAACCAAGTTATGGTGAGATAATTCGGACAAAAGTTGACGAAATTTTATCAAAAATATGGACATTGGAATTAAAAGTTATTACGCTACAAGTCTATTGTATCAAAAATATGGACATCGGAATTAAAAGATTATCAAGGAACGAGTCCTAAATGTTCCTATCAATAATAGCCGTCAAGGAAACAACATTGTTAGAATAGAGATTACAAATATATTTTTGACAACTAGAACTACCGCTTAAATAAGCTTTAGCCGCGCTGCGTTCAGCTTCGACAATTTTTTTATTAGCTCCCCTATCAGCTAAAAATAAAGCGGCTCCAGTAAAAGAATTTTCTATATTCCAAGGATCAGCTGGATTTTTGCCGGTTAAACTTGAAACTCGAGATTCTAGTAGACGCCAGGTACTCGGTAAAAATTGAGCTGGCCCAATCGCTCCTCCACAGCCATATTTTGGAGCCCGAGAAACAGGCATTTTATCAGGATCATAATTAAGTCGAGAAGTTATATCAAGAAAAGCTGCTTTTTGTTTTTCAGCATATTCTCTCTTACCAACACGAACAAAACAATCATACATATCAGTTTTCCAATGACCCTTACCAAGATTAGTTCCAACTGATAAAACCCTATCTTTAAATTGTCGGCCAGTTTCTACTTCTAAAATAGCTAACAAATAAGCCGTTCTAATCCCCGCCCTTTCGGCTGCCAGTTCCGCATACCTTAAGGCATCAGCCGCCGAAATACCAGTCGCTTCAAGATAAAAAAGTTCACTTTTTAAAGTTACTAAATCTTTCTTTTTATTTTTTAAAATAACTTGAAATTTTTTTTCTTGACCTTGGGTCAATTTTAAAAGACTATCTTTTTGTCTATTTTCTTCTTTAAGATTTTTTCTTTCAATTTCCAAGAGACTATTCAAATCCAAGGAATCAGAACGATCATCCTCTAGATTCCCTTTCTCATCTTCTAATTTAATTTTGAGAATTTTATATTTCCCTAAAACATTGGCGGCCTTACTGTTAATATTTTCTAAACCCTTCACTTCATCAAAAAAATCAGAGATTTGAGCTGAATTTAAAACTATCATTGTTAAATCAGTTCCTCTTAATTTATAAAGGTCTCTTAGATAGGAAATAAGTATGTTTTTTATCTCCTCTATTTTAATCGAACTTCCTTTTATCGAAGCTTCTTTTTCTTTAATTTCCAAGTTAAATTCTTTTATTTTAAGAGTCGTTCTTTTTATTTCCAGTTCTTTCTTTTTAACCCCTTGTTTTAAAATTTTCAGTTCATTATTTAAAGTCTTGGCTTGGTCTTTGGTATTCTCAATAACTTCTTCATAGATCGTTACTTGTTTTTCCAAATTCTTTACTTGATCTCTTAATTCCTCCTTGTTTTGAGCATTGAGAGTCTTAGTGATTACTAATAAAAATAATATTAATATAAATATTTTTATAATTTTTATTTTATTCATTCATTAGATCAAAATTTAAAGATCAAGGATCAAAATGACAATGTAAAATGTTAAAATTTTTCAATTCATTTTGACATTTTAATCTGCGCCCTGTTTGTCCAAGAGCTCAAGCGATTGGCAACAAACAGTAGTGCAGAGCTGAAAGCTCGGCGCATTTTGATTTTTGATTTTTGATTTTTGATTTTAACCTCTAGCTAGTGGCACAGCCACTGTTTTTATATCAGCTAAAGTTGTTTCAACTGGTTTTTCCGAGATTATTTCTTTAGCTCGTAATTCCTCGATAATAGCGACGACCATTGAAGGTTCAGTTACGATTTTTATATTCTTTAATACGGATAAGTCGGCAATCAAAATTTTGTCATGAATCATGTTTAAGTTTGAAATATCAACTATGATTGATTTTGGTAGATTTGACGGTAAAACTTCTAATTCAATTTCATGAAGATTCTTGACTAAGATATTCCCCTCTTTAACAGCTAATGATTCGCCAACGAATTCAATTGGCACTTTGATCTTGATCTTTTTATCCATTTTAACTTGATATAAATCAACATGTTTAATTTTACCAGTTATCTGATCAAAAGTAATGTCATGAATTAGGATATTCTTGGGGGTATTATCATTCTCAATTTTTAACTCTAAAATAGTTGATTCCCCAATTTGTTTATAGATTTTTTGAAAACTTTGATAATCCAATAATAAATTTGAATTAGATATATTTTGACCATACAAAACAGCCGGGATAAACCCTTGTTCCCTCAATGCCTTAACGGCCTTACCGGTAATTTCTCTTGTTTGAGCTTCTAAAATCATATTGATTTAAGTTATCTGTCTATCTTAGACGAAAAAAATTAGATTGTCTAGTTGAAAATAGTAATTTATCCCAACAAAAAGAAAAGTGTAAATCTTTAGTAAACCCTGTCAATGTGTTCTTTTATAAAGGATAAATCCTTACCGAAAACTTTTTTGTTAGGATTAAAAATGTTTTTTGGATCAAAAATATTCTTTATTTTTTCAAATAAAATAACCATCTCTGGACCATACATATGTTCCAGAAAAGGTGTGCGAATGATTCCATCATTATGTTCGGCCGACATTGAACCGTGATATCGAAAAACAAGATCAAAAACTTTATTACATAACTCAATAGCAATATCCCGAATCCGTGTTTCTCGTAAATCCATCAATGGCATAATATGTAGATTGCCATTCCCAATATGCCCAGCAATGGTATAGATCAAATTATAACTATCTAGAATTGTATATAGTTGAGGCAAAAACTCTGGCAAATATTCTGGGGCAACAATAATATCTTCAATAATGGGAGTTATTCTTTGGTGGTCATGATTATGATAACGAAGTAGATTAAAACTTTCCCGTCGAACTGTCCAATATTTGTCAGCATCTTCCTGGTCTCGAGTAATCGTCGTTGTTATAGTACTGAATCTGACGATATCTTTTTTGGCGTTTTGCGCTTTCACTATTACCTCTTCTTCAGTTTCACCCGTAAATTCAGCCAGGAGAACCATTTTTGATTTTATCGTCGACTCGTCCAATGAGTGCATAATCTCCGGCAGGAATTGTCGCGCCAAATTGATAGTTCGATCATCATAAGATTCAAAACTTTCAGGATTGTGCGTCAGTATGGTATTAGTAATATCACCGAGACATGAAAGATCATTAAGAAAAATAACCAATAACTCCGCATGTAGTTTAGGACGAACAAGATTGAATTTTATTTTAGTGATAATTCCCAAGGTTCCTTCAGATCCAGTAAATAATTTAGTCAAATTAAAATTTGTCCGATCCCAAACATCCCATAAGGCATAGCCAGAAACATTCTTACTCACCTGTGGTCGTTTTGATTGAATGAAATCATAATTAGTCTCAACAAGGTTGTAGATATTTTTATAAATACTACCAATAAAATCTTTAGTCAACATTTTTTTCTCAAGCTCATCTTTGTTTAAAGCCTTAAAGAAATATTCATGACCGTCACTAAGAAGCATAGTTAGCTCTTCGACATAGTGGGCGGTTGAGCCATAAGAGAGAGTTTTTTCGCCGGCAGAATTATTAGCCACCATTCCGCCGACAGTACAAATTTTCTTAGAAGCGGTATAACAAGGCAAGAGAAGTCCTTTTTTGCTTGTTTCTACCTCAAGATCGCGATAATAGACACCTGGTTCTGTTATTACCTGGTTACCTCTTATCTCGTCTAAATGATTGAACTTGGCCATATCAACAACAATTGATGATGTCAAAGATTCACCAGACATTCCTGTCCCGGCCGCGCGGGGAGTAATAGAGAGATTCTGATATTCATCTTTTTTTTCATTAATAAAATTTACTAATGACTTGAGATCAGAAATATCATTGGGAATAATCACCAGATCAGGAATAATTTCAAAAATACTAGCATCATTTCCGTACGGTGTTAAAAAATCTAGATTATCATTAACTATCCCCTTTATTCGTGATTGGAGCTCCTCTTTTATAATTTTTTCCATATCATTAGGCCTTATAATTCTTTCAAAGACCTATTTTCACACTAGACCAATTTCTAAAATTTGTCTGGTAACAAAAATTTTAATCATTTTGAGAAAATTAAATCCTTAAGAGATTCTTGTCGTTTATCTATTAAGAGTTTTTCAAGATTAAACAGTGATCCCGCATCAAAATAATCCCTAAAAGCAAAAGCTTTATACTGTAGATATTCCTCTTCATTACCAGCTAAAAGTATTCCACTTGAGGTTATTTCATACCGTAAAAGAATATTGGCAGTATTAAGATTGGTCAGATCAACCTTCTTATTTTCGACATTTAAAATTTTAATTAATTCATTTAAAAGTTTGGAATAATTACCAAGATCTTGAAAGATTGATTTATTATTTTTGAGATAAATAGCCACATCAAAATCACTCCCCTCTCTCGAAGTTCCTTTAACTTGAGATCCAAAAAGCACTACAAACTTAAGGTCATTCTGCTTGGCATATTTTTCAAGTTCTGCCTGATTAAATTTTATTTATTCTTTCCGAAACATATTGTAATTCTAACATCTTTAAGATTGAAAAACTAGAAGTCGCATTGTAATCACCTACACTTGTCATCCCTCCCCAAGTTTCAAGCAAAAATATTATAATATCAAGATTTAAGCCGCAAGGCGCTACCGCTCGATGATCTAGTATTATTATGTCCCTGGCTTAGAAACTGGGGAGGGAAGGCAACCACCGAGGAACAAGCTCCTCGGTGGTTGCCTTTATCAGTTGTTTAGACGACACGCCTCCGTTTGGTTCGTGAAAATAGGCTATTAAGTATTACTAATAGCCTATTATTTTTCCCAAATCACTTGGGCGATTTTTTTGCTCATGGAGATGGGATCTGGGTGTTGCCAAACATTTCGTCCGACCGCGATACCAGTACCACCGGCGGCCATCACATTCCTCACTATTTCTAAAAATTCTTCGTCGGTGACGGTTTTATTTCCCCCAGAAAGAACGACTGGCATCTTGCCAGCGGCTTTGACGGCCCAAGCAAAATTTTCTTGGGAACCAGAATATTTTATCTTGGCCATGTCAGCCCCGAGCTCTAAAGCCAAACGAGCCGCATAAGCGACAATTTTAGGATCTTGATCATCAATAATATCTTTTCCTCGAGGATAGACCCAAGCAATGACTGGAATATTATTCTCGTGAGCCTCTTTAACAATATTACCAAATTCTTTGACCATAGCAGCTTCATGAACCGAGCCAGCGAAAATCGTGTAACCAACGGCGACCGCTCCTAACTTCAAGGCTTCTTCCACCGTGCATTCTTGGGGCGCATAGGCTTCGCCCTTAAATAAATTCGTCTTACCGTTAAGTTTCATAATTAAAGGAATATTGTGCTGATAATCAGTCCCAGTATAATATTTTTCCGCAATTCCCTTCTGAAGAACAATGGCCGTAAAATCATTCATATAGGCAATGTCTAAAATATAATTGGGGTCAACATTGAGATCATTAAAATCAACTGGTCCATGTTCCATTCCCTGATCGTAAGCCAAAAACATCGCTTTTCCATTTTTTAAAATTTTGTCTAGATTTATCATATTAGTTATGAATTATTAGTTATTAGTTGTGAACAATTTAAAATTCTTAAATCTTAATTCTTAAATCTTAAATTCTTTGTGGCCGATAATCGTCCGGCGCCATTTCTAAAAATTTTTCAATTTGATCGACGGTTAACAAGCCTTTTTGCGAACCAACGTACTGAACTACCGACATGGAATTAATTGGTGCCCACCTTAAGGCCTCTTCAATAGTTTTACCCAAAGCCATCGCGACCGTAAAGGTTGAAGAAAAAGCATCGCCGGCGCCGGTTCTTTCTAGTGGCGGTTTGGGATCAGGATAGGGTGGCATAAACCAAAAATTATTTTCACTATGAGCGTAAGCTCCTTTCTTGCCTTCAGTAATCACGACAATTTTGGGACCCATTTTCTTAATTAATTCTAGGAGTTTTTTGAAATCACTCTCGGTGGTTTTAAGAATTCTTTGCGCTTCTTCTTTATTACAGAAAAATATTTCGGCCCTTCGACAAAAATTATCCAATAATTTTTGCGATTTCATCTGAAAGGTCCCGGGCTGAAAAACCAATTTAATATCATTATGAGCCTCTAAATATTCTTCAACTCTTTCTTGAAAGGCCATTGAATCAGCTCCTAAGGATGAAAGGTAAATCCATTTAGGACTACCGATATTAGGAAGCTGGTAATCATATTTCTCGTGTTTGATTAAGATACTTCGATCATCTTCATACCATAAAACATAGTGATAGTTAGTTTTGGCATCTTTATGAACAGTAATAAATTCAGCCGAGACATTTTCCTTTTTTAACTTAACAAGACATTCTTGGCCAAAATAATCATCTCCGAGATTCGAGACTAAAGTGCTGGTAAGTCCTAGTCTTGAAGCGGCCACCGAGGCATTAGCACTATTCCCGACCGCCGGAACTACATAGACCTCTTCGTAAGGAATTTTATCAGCAAAACCTATACAAATTTCGCATTTTTCTTTGTTGATATCACAATGAACCGAGGCTTCCTTAATTCTAATAAAAGCATCAGTGGCAATATCGCCAATACTTATAAAGTCGTAGTCCATGTTAACGGGTTAACGGGTTAACGGGTTAACGGGTTATAATTCTTACTCAAAAAAAACTCGTTAACACGTTAACTCGTTAATAATTAATTATATTTTTAATTTTCTCTTAATTACTTTTTTCACGGCTTCTTTTATGTCAGCCACTCCCATACCATAATAATCTAAAAGTTGATCTTGTAAACCCGATTGACCAAATTTATCATGAACTCCAATAAATTCTATGGGCACCGGATAATTTCTGGCCAAAATTTCCGCGACCGCCGAGCCCATACCCCCAGCGATTTGATGTTCCTCAACTGTAACCACGGCGCCCGCTATTTTAGCTAACTCAATAATCGTTTTTTCATCCATGGGCTTGATAGTATGATTATTGACTACATAAATGTTAAGGCCTTGTTTCTCTAATTCCTGGGCCACTAAAAGGGCTCGGTAAACTAAAGGACCGCAAGCAAAAATAACAACATCCACTTTCCTATTATCTTTCGGGGTAAATAAAACTTCAGCCTGACCAATCTCAAAATTACTTTCATCGGTCGTTATCACCGGTGTGGGTTCCCGATGAAATCTCAAAAAAGTCGCTAGAGGATGTTTTGCGGCGGCCAGGGTCGCTTCTCTCGCTTCAATATAATCGCAAGGATTAATTATGACTACCTTGGGGATCACTCGAGTAATGGCCAGATCTTCAATGGCTTGATGAGTCCCGCCATCAGGTCCGACGGAAATCCCAGCGTGCATAATGGCAATTTTGACATTAACTTCGTTATAGGCAATCGTCGTCCGAATTTGTTCCCAGTTTCGGCCCGGTGAAAACATCCCATAAGAAGCAATAAAAGGAATTTTTCCGGAGGCTGCCAAACCAGAAGCTAAACCAGCTAAATTTTGTTCGGCCACGCCCACTTGAATAAATCGTTCAGGAAATTTATTTTTAAATGGTAGTATTTGAGTACTTTCCGTTAAATCGGCACAGAGAGCCACAACCTGTTTATCAGCCTCCCCCGCCAAGACTAACCCCTGACCAAAACCAAAACGACTAGGCTTTTGTTCCACTTTTGTTTGATCGAATAAATTAGGATTTAATTTTGCATTTGAATTAATTGGCATAATATTTTAACTATTAATAAATTACGGGTTAACGGGTTAACGGGTTAACGGGTTATAATTCTTATTTGAAAAAAACTCGTTAACTCGTTAACCCGTTAACAAACTAACGCCTATCGCCTATTTACTCATGCTCACTCTTTATCTTCCCGCCCAAAGTTCTTAATTGTTTTAAGGCTTCGGTGGCTTGTTCTTTATTAGGAGGCATTCCATGCCATTTGAAATCAAACTCCATAAAATCAACTTCTTTGCCGGGAATCGTATGAGCAATAATTAAAACTGGTTTTTCGTAAATGGCTTTCGCTTGTTCCACGGCGCCAATAATCTCGGCAAAATTATGACCGTCAATTTCGATGACATGCCAATTAAAGGCTTCGTATTTCGCTCGCAATGGTTCCAGGGGCATAATCTCTTCCGTCATCCCATCGATTTGAATATTATTGCGATCAATGATGGCCGTCAAATTATTTAATTTATTTTTACCAGCCCAAAGAACGGCTTCCCAAGTATTACCAGCATCTTGCTCACCATCAGACATTAAACAATAGACATTGTATTTCTTTTTATCCATTAAAGCACCGTAGGCCATGCCACAGGCTTGAGAAAGTCCCGCGCCCAGTGGCCCCGAACTAGTTTCTAAGCCCGGCAACCAAGGCCGATGCGGATGGCCCTGAAGTCGGGAACCAAATTTTCTCAAAGTTTTTAATTCTTCGCGAGGAAAATAGCCAGCCTTGGCCATCGTGGCATAAAGTACGGGACAAATATGACCATTAGAAAGAACCAAACGATCTCTTTCGGCCCAAGTCGGATTCTGAGGATCATGATTTAAAATATGAAAATAAAAAGCCGTAAAAACATCAGCCATACCCAAAGGTCCCGCCGAATGACCGCTTTTAGCTTCTACCAGCATCTCAATAATATCTTGGCGAATTTGATTAGCCGTTTCTTCTAATTGTTTTATTTTAGCTTCGTGAAGATGGGTCATGAGATTAGCTTGTAGCTTGTAGATAATAGGTTAATTATAATTTAAAAATTATTCTCATCTAAAGTAGGTTCCTTAGGTAGTTGATTAGGCAATATGCCTGTATCCGGAGCACCGGGTATAGAGCCACCACTACTACTACCACTATCAGTACTACCACTATCAGGAAGAAAATTATCAGAAGGAGAATCACTGGCACTTCCGCCGCCGTCTGTTAATAAACTATTAACTACAATATCAACACTAAAAGCCAGAGCGGCGATAATTAAACCGATAATAGCATATTTTAGAAAATTTTTAGCTTTATCTAAAGATTCTTCGGCTCCCCCAGAAGTCATAAATAAAAATCCAGAATAAAGTATTGCAAAAACCGAGACAACTGTCACAACTGAGAGAAAAACATTGGCAACACGGATCATGATTTTTATAATGCAATTAATATCTGGGCAATTTATTGGTTTGATAGCGGCAAAAGCTACCGAAGCTAATCCGCCAACAAATATTAAAATAAGAAATAGGACAATTATTTTTTTCATAGGAATAGGAAATAATTAAAATAATTAACAAGTTAACAAACTAATAAATTTTGGGGTTATTATTTTGATCTTTAATATTTATATTTAATTTTTTATACCAAACTACTTATTATACTCGTCACACTAAAAGATAAAGCAGCCATAATGACACCAATAATAGCATACTTAAGAAAAGTTTTAGCCTCTTCTAAGGTCTTCTCGTCTCCTCCTGAAGTCATAAATAAAAATCCAGAATAAAGTACAGCGAAGATAGAGGCCACACCAACAACCCCAAGAAGGGCCCGAACAATATTATTTAAAAGTCTAACCGCTAAATCTTCTGTCAAACCATTTCTAATATCAGCCGCTAAAACTGATGACGTTATTCCTCCTATCATTAGCAGAAA
>JACQAJ010000066.1 GCA_016195045.1 Candidatus Azambacteria bacterium
AAATCGATGATGATTTTTTTAATCTTATTGGCTTTAGCGAGGACGATAATCTTTCGCCCTAATAAGATAAATTTCCTTAAATTAAATTTTTCAATTTCGCCCAAGCCCAGAGAAATAATTTTTTGACCAGGTTTAATCTCGACTTGATTGATATCAGCCGCAATCAAGACTTGATTCTCTTCCTTCTTAGTAAAAATCACTTTAGTCACTTCTTGGTTAGGTTTTTTGGAAAAAATAAATTTCATAAGATTAATAATTAAAGATATATTAACCTGCTTAAACTAAGAAATCAATAAAAACTTGACATAAAAACTCAGACTGACAATCCAAAACCATGCGGTTTGCCGGAGTTGAACTCCGGAAGATTGTTAAAATTAAATCCTGAACCCGCCCCCGCTTTGCGGGGGCGGGATGACCCTACGACCTACGACCTAAATAATTGGTTCATCGGCTTCTTCTTTTTTTCCTTCGCCAGTTGACGAATTAATTTCGGACCTAGCTTCAGTCTTAAGATCGACAACTGGCTTAGCCGTTTCTGGTTGAGAAGCGTTCTTTTTTAAATTACCCAGTTCTTCTTCGGCAATAATTCGCTTGGCTTCTTGCAGTGGAATACAGTACTGTTGATGATTATAATCGATAATCTCTTTCCGAAAAGAACGGTGAGTGGCCGGCAAGAGTTTTAAAGTTTCGGCCGAAAAAGGATCGTAGCTTTCACCATCAATAATCATTTTAATATAAAATTCTTGCATCCCCAAATTAAGTAGGTCTTTAGCTCGAAAAATAGGGTTCATTTCTTTTTCTAAATTAACGGAATCTTCCCCTCCCACCCGAAAAAAAACTAATGAGCCGACATTACCTAAAACCGTCCCTAAAATTTGAGGGGTTAATTGAGCTTGGTATTGATGGGCTAAAATCATACTCAAACCATACTTTCTGGCTTCAGTTAAAATATTAATAAAAGTATTAGTAACGACATTGTAGAACTCGTCCACGTAAAAATAGAAATCGGTTCGTTTTTCTTCTGAAAGATTGGCCCGAGCCATGCCCGCCTGATAAATCTTAGTCACAAACATCGAACCAAAAAAACTGGAGTTTTCTTCACCGAGTCTCCCTTTAGATAAGTTAATCAAAAGTATTTTATTACTATTCATAATCTCGGCGATATCAATCTTATTTTCTTTCTGACCAAAGATATACCTTAAAAGAGGGTTGGAAAGAAATTGGCCTAGTTTATTAACCAAAGGAATAATCGCCTCGGTATCAAATTTCTCGGACCAATCGGCAAATTCAACGGCCCAGAAACGTTTGACCATTTCGTCTTCAATAAATTCCACCACCTTCTGACGATAATTTCGATCTGTCAACATTAGAATCATGCCTCTCATGGTTGACTCGGAATAATCCAAAAGAGCTAAAACGGTAAACCGAAAAACATGTTCCAATCGAGGTGTCCAGCCAGCTCCGAATTGCATCTTCATAACCTCAATCAATCCTTGAGTCACTTGATGTTTCAAATCCGGTGAAATATTCTGAAGCGGATTAAAAGAAACTGGCCAATTGATATCAGCTGGATCAATTAAAACAACATCCTTAATTCGACTCTCGGGGACCGAAGCCAAAACCGTCTCAATGACATCACCATGCGGATCCATTAAACACAAGCCGTGTCCATAAAAAACATCCTGACGAAGCATCAATTCCAGAAGCTTGGACTTCCCCACTCCGGTCTTACCCATAATATATAAATGACGACGACGATCTTTTCTTTTGATTCCAAAAACAAATTTTTTACTTTCAAAAGCCTCTTCATAATTAGTCCGACCAAAAAAAACCACCTCCTTAGGATCGACTTGACCATAGATAGGCAATTCCACCGGTGGTGGCGACCGTTTTATTATTTGAATTTTCCCTTCTTTGGTAGACATAAGATTAGGTTGTAGGCTTTAGGCTTTAGGCTTTAGGAATAAAATTCCTAAATCTTAAATCTTAAATTAAATAGCTCCTAGTTCTTTCAACATTTTTTGATAAACCTTCAAAGCGTCGTTAGTTTCTTCTTTGGAAATAGAAAATCCGTGTTCGTGAGCCATTCGATTGCGAAGTTTATGAACCTCCCAGAGTTCATCGAGACAAGGCAGTTGTTCTTTTTTAATTGATTTTAATCGCTCCCCCATATCAAAACCAGTGATACCAATTTCTTTTAAAATAAAATCGACTAAACTATCGGCCTCAATAACGGCCAGAACAAAACCCTCTTTAGTATTGAGTTTAAACTTTTTTAGAACTTCTTGCCATCTTTTTAACACCGCTGACTTATTAATATTACCCTGAAGATCCTTGATACTAGGTAGACTTTCTTTTTTAAGACTATCGAGATGAAAAGCAAATTTCCTAACTTTCACCAGCAAAATAATGATTCCTACTGACAAAGCCAAAGACAATAACAAAAAAATCGACTTGAGAGTCAAAAAGACGACTAATCGATTAAGATCATCTTCAAAAAAGATGATCATTTTTCTAATGAGATTACTAAAAATTGCCTCCTCCATGATTAAATTAAAATAAAAAAAATCAAAGATCAAAATGACAGTTAAAAATGTCAAAATTATGTTTGAAATTAATCCAAATTAAAAACCAGCGGTCTTAATAGATTTAATTTTAACATTTTACATTGTCATTTTCAATTTTGATTTTTAATTTTTGATCTGTAATCTAATGTTATGAGCTAGAGCTGAGCTGTTATAAATACTTTTATATTATATTATTTCAACGAGTACCGTCCATCTTTAAGTTTAATAAAATTCTTCTTATCCTGAAGATTGAGAACCACGGTTCCTGCTTTGACATCACGTTTAGATAAGACATATTTAATAATTTCTTCTTTAGTCTTGGGTTGGTTATTTTTCTTAAACATATTAATCAAAATATCTTTAATGGTCCCCTCTTCATAACCCCACTCCTTCAAAGCATAAAGACCACGACCACACAAAATAAAACGAGGATCGCGAATCAGGTCATTATGGACGGTGGCTTTATGGACTGGCTTTGTACAAAGACCGGATTTATTAATCAATTGGGTAATCTCTAGAAAATGAAGCGGCTTTTTTTCTTTTTTCAAAATAATATAAGCCCGATCTCTCATCGAATGGGGATTAACCTCTGGCCAATCTTTAAGACCGTATTCATTATAAATATTGGAAGCAATATCTTTAGAAAGATCTAAATAAGATCTGAGAATTTTTTCATCGATAGTCTTTAAATGTTTCTTAGCGGCGATCTCCATCATTTCTAAAAGTTCTACTTCTTTCACAACTTCCTTTCTCTTCGCAAGCATAGCTACAACCTGATCGATAATAATTTTCGCCCTCGCAAAAGATTTCTTATTAATTGTCCAAGCAGCGTGATAATTCTCGGTTTGAGGAAAACGATCAAAAGCGTCTCCCAAAGTTAAGATAAAATAAATCATCGCCATCAAATTTTTGTCATGCTTATCAAGACCAAAAATTTTAGAAACATCATGCATTAAAAGTTTCTCTTCATGCCGCAAATCTCCATGGGATTGAAGATGAGAATAAAACAAATCAAAAACATCCTTGAGTTCTTTACTTTTATCAAGTTTATTTATATATTTAAGACCCGCTTCTTCAATTTGTCTAATCCTCTCTCTGGTTATCTGATAATCATTGCCAACATCCTCCAGTGTCCGTCGTCCTCCATTAAGTAAACCGTAGCGTTTAAGCAAAACTTCTCTATGACGAACAGGAATGTCGCTAAGCAACTCTAAAACTAATTTTGTTGGATTAATTATTGACATGTTCGAACTATACCATGAACACAATTTAAGACAAGGGTGAATATTATTTTTTTTGATTTTTGTAAAAAAAATGGCTCTAATAAAAGAATTTCTATCTTAGGCCATACTTAAGTTTCTTATAATACCAGCTAACTAAGATTGGGCTGGCAATAAAAATCGAGGAATAAGTTCCCGCGCCAATTCCAATCAACAGAGCTAAGGCAAAATATTTTATTGATACTCCGCCAAAGAAATAAATTGCTAAAAGAACAAAAATAACAGTCAGCGAAGTATTAATTGATCTCAAAAAAGTTTGGTTTAAACTTCGATTAACGATTTCTTCAAAATTTAAATTTTTGGACTTCAATAAGTTTTCCCGAATCCGATCAAAGACAATAATCGTATCATGAACCGAATAGCCCAAGATAGTCAAAATCGCGACCACAAAATTCATGTTAATCTCAATATTTTTGTAATGATTGAGAAGAGCAAAAACCCCCATAGGAATGAGAACATCGTGAAAAAGCGTTAAAAGGGTGGCGAGACCATATTGCCAAGAAGAGAGCGGATGAGACACTTTTCTAAAAGCATAGGCGATATAAAAAACGATTAGAAAAAAGACAATAATCATGGCGTAGAGAGTCTTGACTTTCAACTCTTGCCCAATCGAGGGTCCCAAACTTTCAAAAACTGATTCCGAGAGAATATTATGACTATCAATTTCTTGACCGAGATTTTCTAAAACCGTTTTCAATTCCTGATGCTTACTTTCATCGATTTCCTTAAACCGAATAATTAAATTGTTACCGGCTGTTTCTTGAAGGGAATTTTCTAAAAGCCCAATTTTCTTTAATTCACTGGAGATTCGATCTTTACTTGGTAGGGTTTGGGAATAATTAATTTCTAAAATACTCCCCCCTTTAAAATCTAATCCTAGATTTAAACCAAAAATAAATAAACTGGCCACACTCACTACTAAAATAGCGCCAGAAAATAAGTAATAAAATTTTCGATACTTAGTGATATTGATCATATGAATAGGATGTAGAGTGTAGAAATAATTTTCAATTTTCAATTTCTAATTTCTATTAAATTTCTAATTTTTTAATTTTCAATGAGTGGTTTTTCATTGTTTGAAAATTAAGTCATTGAAAATTTAATGAAAATTAGAAATTAAAAATTAGAAATTATTTGATTTCCCTGTACCCTGTTACCGGTACCAAAACCATTGCCATTTTTCGACCTTAGTTCCAACAAATAAACCTAGTAATAACCTGGTCACATAAATCGCCGTAAACATAGAAACTAAAACACCGATTATCAAGATCAGGGCAAACCCCTTCACTCCAGAAGTGGTGAAAAAATATAAAACCAAAGAAGTTAAGA
>JACQAJ010000067.1 GCA_016195045.1 Candidatus Azambacteria bacterium
ATCACTGGTTCCAGAATCACAAGATCGGCTTTTTTGACGGCTGCTTGAATCGCCATCGAACCAGCAATCTTGAAAGCCATCTCGGAAGAGTCAACTTCATGATAGGATCCATCAACTAAAGTCACTTTAATATTTTTGACTGGGTAGCCTGCCAAAACTCCTCGATCCAAGGCTTCCTTAATTCCCTTTTGAATTGCGGGAATATATTCTCTCGGCACCGTTCCACCTTTAATTTTATCGACAAATTCAAAATCAGCGGTTGCCAATGGTTCGATCTCAATCGCGACATGACCATACTGACCTCGACCGCCACTTTGTTTAATATATTTTCCTTCTGCTTCAGCCGCTTTTTTAATCGTCTCCCGATAAGCCACTTGAGGATTACCGACATTAACATTAACCTTAAATTCTCGTTTCATGCGATCAACAATAATATCTAAATGTAATTCGCCCATACCGGAAATAATCGTATCTTGGGTTTCCTCATTAGTGGAAATCCGAAAAGTGGGATCTTCGTCAGAAAGTTTTTTCAAAGCCAAGCCCATCTTTTCTTGATCACCTTTGGTTTTTGGTTCCACTCGCAGGGAAATAACTGGTTCCGGAAATTTAATTTTTTCCAAAATAATTGGATGAGCTTCATCACAAAGAGTATGAGAAGTTTTAGTATCCTTAAGACCGACCATGGCCGCAATCTCGCCAGCGTAAACAGTTTTCACTTCTTCCCGTTTATCGGCTTGAAGACGAACCATTCGACCAACCCGTTCCCGCTCACCCGTGGTGGAATTATAAACATAAGAACCGGCTTCAATACTCCCGGAATAAACCCGAAAAAAAGTCAGCTGACCAACAAAAGGATCGGCCTGAAGTTTAAAAGCTAAAGACGTAAAGGGTTCTGCATCAGAAGCATGACGCTCAATCATGGCCTCAGTTCGAGGATCAATTCCCTTAATGGCAGGAATATCAAGTGGCGATGGTAAAAAATCAACCACCGCATCTAAAATTAGTTGAACGCCTTTATTTTTTAAAGCCGATCCGGCGTAGACCGGAAAAAGATTGTTATTAATAACCGCTTTTCGTAAGGTCGCTTTGAGACTCGCCAAGGAAATTTCTTTACCATCAAAATAATCAGCCATCAACTGATCGTCATTTTCAACAATTCTTTCCACTAGCTCGGCATGAAATTTTTCTGCTTCCGCTTTGTATTTTTCCGGAATCTCAAATTCAATCACATCATTCCCCATCTCTCCTTCAAATTTATAGGCCTTCATTTTTAGAAGATCAATCACCCCCTCAAATTCATCCTCTAACCCAATTGGAATTTGAACCCGCACCGCTTTGGTATTCAGACGATCAAGAATAGAAGCATAGGAACGCTCAAAAGAAGCGCCGGTTCGGTCGAGTTTATTGATAAAACAAATTCGAGGCACATTCGCCTCATCGGCATAACGCCAATTAGTCTCTGATTGCGGTTCCACCCCGGCCACCCCATCAAAAACCACCACCGCCCCATCAAGCACCCGCAGACTTCGCTTAACTTCAACCGTAAAATCAATGTGCCCCGGAGTATCAATAATATTAAATCGCAATTTATTTTCGGGGGTCTTAGGAACATCAGTCTTACCCCAAAAACAAGTAATCGCGGCGGCGGTAATAGTAATCCCCCGTTCTCGCTCTTGCTCCATCCAGTCAGTCACTGTCTCTCCTTCATGAACTTCGCCAATCTTATGAGTCATGCCGGTATAATATAAAATACGCTCGGAAGTCGTCGTCTTCCCAGCATCAATATGAGCAATAATTCCAAAATTTCTTACTTTTTCTAAAGAGTAGTCACGCATAAATTAGGTGGTAGGTGGTAGGTGGTAGGTGGTAAATTATTAAGATTATTCTAAAAACCTACGACCTACAATCCTACAACCTAATTTTTATCTTCTAAAACTGGCGAAGGCTTTATTAGATTCCGCCATTCGATACATATCATTTCTTTTCTTAATAGCAATGCCTTCATTTTTAGTCGCCGAAATCATTTCTTCCGCTAATTTTTCGGCCATTGGTTTTCCTTTTTTACTCTTAGCGGCCGTCAATAACCAACGCATCGCTAAAACCAGTTTCCGATCTGGTCGGACATCCACTGGCACCTGATAATTAGCTCCGCCTACCCGTTTTGACTTAACTTCTTGAGTAGGAGAAATATTTTTTATAACCAAATCAAAAACATCTAAAGGTTCTCGCTTTAATTCTTTTCCAGAAATATCCAGAGCACTGTAAACAATCTTCCGAGCAATTTCTTTCTTCCCAGCTTTCATAACATAGTTAATAAACTTACTGATAGCGACCGTACCGTATTTCAAATCTGGTTCAATTGTTCTTTTTTTATTATTTTGTCTTCTCATAGATATAATCCACGAATAGCAACGAATCTATTACGAATGGCGACGAATTTACTTTATTGATATTCGTTGCCATTCGTGAATAACATTCGTTGGCATTCGTTCATTTTGTCGGTCTCTTCGCTCCGTATTTACTTCTCTCTTGTTTTCGACCTTCAACTCCCACCGTATCAAGAACCCCTCGAACAATATGATATCGAACGCCCGGTAAATCTTTAACCCGACCACCCCTGATCATGACCACTGAGTGCTCGGCTAAATTATGTCCTACTCCCGGAATATAGGCGGTCACTTCCATACCATTACTAAGACGAACCCGAGCCACTTTTCTCAAGGCCGAGTTTGGTTTCTTAGGAGTGGTCGTAAAAACTTTAACACAAACACCTCTTTTGAAAGGTGAAGCATATTCTTGTGGCCGATTTTTCAAGGCATTAAAACCGGCCACCAAAGCTGGGGTTTTAGTTTTATTTTTCTTCGATGCTCTTCCTTTTCTTACTAATTGATTGATGGTCGGCATAATAATAAAAAATCAAAATGTAAAAATCAAAATATAAAATGACAAATAAAAATTCAAAAATAATTTCAACATTTTTACTGTCATTTTGATCTTTGATTTTCGATTTTTGATTTAATCTTAGATTAAACTAAATAAGAAAAAATACAAGAGGGAGCGACTAAAATGATTGAAGGATTGCCCGTGCGATTTTCTGCTACAGGCAATCCCTTTATTTTAAAGTATGGGTGGTCATAATACTTCACAATAAACTTACCCCACTATTAAAAAATAAATAAACCTCGTAATGGGTGCTAGAAATTGACCGCCGAAAAAGAGAACTAAAATAATTCCTAAAAAACCAATTTGTCCTTCCAGAAAATTTCGGCTTTGAGGAAAAAGATCGAAAAGAATTTTCGAACCATCGAGTGGTGGCAAAGGAATAAGGTTAAATAATAATAAAGAGATATTGATGATCACGATTAGACTTAGGGTGGACAAAAAATTATAATCTAAATTAAAACCGGCCGAAAATCTCAAAATTAAACCGATAATTAAAGCAATCAGAAAATTCGAAGCGGGACCAGCCAAGGCCACCTTCAAAGAACCATATTTTCGATCACTTAAATTATTAGGATTGTAAGGAACTGGTTTGGCCCAACCAATAAACATGCCACTGGTCATTAATAAAAAAATTGGTAGAATAACGGTCCCGAGCGGGTCGATATGTTTCAAGGGATTGATCGTCAATCGCCCTTCATCTTTAGCGGTTGAATCACCCAAATAATAGGCCATCCAACCATGAAAAAATTCATGGATAGTAGCCGAAAAAATAATAATAATATAAATAAGAAATTTTGAAAATAAGGTTTCTTGTTCCATTGAAATTTTTTTTATCTTATGCTATAAAATAGCTTATTAGCTTGTAGCTTTTTAGGTTGTAGGTTTTTAATTCTTAAAAATTTAATTTAACAATCTAAATAGTATAAAAATTATGCGAATCTGTCCAATTTGTGATAAACAACATAATAAAGCCACGACCCTTGTTAAACTTCGCGGGAAATATAATCCCACCAGAACTCATTATCAATATCCCAATTTACAATGGGTTCATTTACCGTCTGGTGAAAGGATAAAAACTTGCACTAAATGCCGAAAGAAGATCATTGCTAGTTTCTAAAAAAATTCAATCCGCCAGTTAGCGGATTGAATTTCAGATTAATTTAATATTAAAATTTCTCATTTCTTAAATCTCCAATCTAAGAAATGACTGCTTACAAACTAATTTCCAGGCCATCGGATAATGGTAGTCCGTACCCTTGGGGTGGGTATAGCGGGCGTTCGATTCGCCCTGGTCTGACAAATGCCCACTTAGGGATCATAATTTTTTATAATTAAGGTATAAATCAGGAATTACAAGGCTGGATTCGTTTTTGAATTAAAATAGAAATTAATTAAAATTTGACTATAAAAAAATAAAAACTTCTCATCGTCTGACCGGTGATATTGGACAAATTATTGGGCAAATTAATAGGCCGGGTCGCAAGTTTCTGCGTCCCCGGCCAGCCATTTTCTCAAGGAAGTTTCGGTAATCATACCTTAACCTCCTCCTTTACTTCATAAAAAAATTCTTGGGCAATTTTTTGGGCTTCGGCTAATGAAGAACAGTGGGCAATCCGCTCTTTTAATTCTACGAAATCCTTTAGTAAGGCATCGGCTAAATTCTCTACTTTTGGCCTCACTAAAAATTTATCAACTTTTTCCCATGAATACCACTCTACTCTAAAGGGAATCCAATATTTGCCCGGCATTAATCTGAAATGTGGTAAACCCCACAACCAGATCACTGCCATCTCGGAAACTTCCACTTCCACATAGAAATATTTTAGAATTTCCCAGAAGAACCACCCCAAGAGAAAACTTAATAATAAACTCGCAGAAAAACCCCAAGACAATAGAGCAATCATCGGCAACAATACCGACCAGCCCCAAAATGGGTTACTAGTTTCTAATTCTAGAGATTTCTCAAATACCCTTCTTCCTATAGGTTCTGGAGGATTAGTATCTACACTGACATCCTTAACTATATATCCCACTTCATGGTACTGTTTTAATAATTTCACAAACTGCTCTGGTAATTCTGAGTTTTGAACACTACTTAATAACTTATGAGCATCGTCCAAGCTTAGAAATGAACATTTTTCTAAATAATCTGACCGGAAAAGTGCTTTTTTTAATTCTTTCTTAAATTGAGCTGGCAAAAATTTTGCCAATCTCTCTATCTCTGAAAGATTATACTCAAAAAGCATTGTTAGAGTCAAAATAAGCTCTTCTTGGCCATCAGTTGTAACAGGTAACTGAATCTTAAGCTCTATTCCATTGCGCGAAAGTCTTTCCAATTTGTTAAGATATTTTACAGGATGCAAATAATCTCCTTCTGTAGACGCTATTCCTATAAATCGTGAAAACCGATAAATCAAATAGATTGTATTCTTTTCTATTGGCTTCCAACCCATAAAAATAGCCGGAAGTACCGCCAATATTAAAGATGTCCCCACTAGATAAAATCCCCCTGGAAGACTCTTATTAAATGTCAATGCAAGAAGAGATCCTCCAAGAAGAAAAATAAATCCCAGAAGAAACCATCTGTCGTACAAATGTATGGGATCATGTAGATAATCCTTTTTTTCTGACAATTCTTTTTCATCAACCATTACATTGATTGTTTTAGATCCCTTCGATGCTGGTTTTAATACATTTTTAAACCTAGACATCGTGATTTTGAAATCTTCAATATTTTTTTTATCCTTATCCCCAAACATAATTTCCTCCTTCCGACAAGTCTAGATTCTTAAGGGGAGGCTTTTGAGGCCTCCCCAACAATACCCCTCATACCTTACTTCTTGCCCCGCGCCGAAGAGGTGACTATATCCTCCTGACCACTCTTCTCGACTCGTGTGATAGACCACACGGAAGAGAATACCTTCAGGAGAGCGATCTCCTCTTCGGAAAAACCGCCGTCAACCTCCTTCTCCACTGCCTCAAAAAATTTAACATTATCGGGATCATACTCTTTGAAAACAACACTGAAAAGTACCACACCGTCATCTCTTGTCTGATTAATCTCGAGACGATTATCAGAAAAAATAGGTCGGAAATAATTCCCATTCACTTTCAGTCTTCTCAAAGAGAACGAAACTTTTGCCAATACCGTATCACATGCCTCTTTTAATAACTCCTGATTTACCTTATCCATTTTTTCTCCTTTTTTTTATTTTTTGTTTATTTCAAGATATCTCGCCTAGACGAGCCATCTTCCGCCTACCTGCAAATTTGCAAATCAAAAGCGGGGAAAACTAGAATAAACTAAAATCTAAAAGTGAAAAACTAAAAATCTTTCACTCTTAAATGACAAGATCCTTCGTCCCGCTTTGCGGGGCTCAGGATGACAGCTTAAAAACTGCTGCTGTTTACTTTTAGTTTTTAGTTATTAGTCTTTAGTTTATTCAGGCTTTCCGCGCTTTTGATTTTTTGTCAAAGTACTTGTCTTTCTTGAATATTAAATAGTATTATCTTTTTGTCAAATTGACTAAAAGAGCAAGTTATTTTATGATTATGGTAGTTAGATTTCGGAAAATGGGTGTACTGATTGCCCTTAAACAATTTTTTATTTAAAGAAGGAGGAAAAATGCCTAAACAAAACACAAAAACATCAGGGTGGACCAATCTTGGTCTAGTGATTATTGCAATAATTCTTGCAATCCCGTACGCGAACATTACGAAAAATGGAATAGTAATGTTCTTTACACAATGCAAGAATTTAAGATGTAAAGATAAAATTGCAGAAGTAGAGTCCAAAGATTCTGCTCAGACAATCAAGGATGGAAAATTAGTCGATAAGTATCCGACTAATCCTCAAGCTCCGGTTACTCAAAATCTAGTCGCCTCACTACCGGCGGCGCCAAGACAGCCAATGCTTGTAGGAACAAAAGCTCCACTTTCAGAACTACCAACGACAGTTGCTTTAGAATTACTAAGGCCAGTTATTGACCCTGAGAGTGATACTATGAAAGCAATTTGTAATGGGAAAATTGATCTAACCCGAGCCCATGAAGGGCAAGATTCAAAAAATAAATCTGTCTATGACAAATTTATTCTAGAAGCTTCTTGTACTCCCACTGGGTCAGGCATAAATCCATTCCTGGTCAGTGCGGTAATTAATCAAAAATCAAATTTCGACAATTCACCTAGCAGCACAGATAATGAATGTGTAAATAAGGAAGGGGCAGTAGGATTGGGAGGGCTCACTAAAGGAGCTGTTATAAAATACAAACTCTTACTGATCCCGACCGAGGAAAACCCGAATCAAAGAGATTTAAGGTGTACACCTGATCTCGCTATCAGGGCGACCGGAAAATATCTTAGAATTTTAATAGATAAGTACAAATCGCCAGAATTAGCCCTAGCGAACTATGATCGTGAAGAAAACATTATCTTAAATAGGATAATGAAACGACATAAGTCAGACTGGTCAAAAATCTCCCGAGATCCAGAGTTGTCCAAAGAAATTCTCAATGACGTAAATCAGATAATGAAAACGTTTAGAATTTACCTAGAGATAACTTTAAGAGAAATATACGGAGCACCCCAGTCACCGCCCATAGTGACAGCAGCATTGGCAGATTCTAATCAACCAAAAGTCGTACCAGCATTAGCGGTCGTTCCACCTCGACCGATTTATGAGTTGTATAAGCCGATTATAGATGGTGAGACTTTGCAAGCGGTTTGTGATGGAAAAATCGACCCGACACCTTATTACGAAGGGCAACTAGAAAAAGAATCAATTTATGACGCCTGGCTACGAGAAAGCTCTTGTCAATCTTCAGTAAATCCATTATTGATTGCTGCAACATATCTACAAGAGTCAGGTCTAAATAACTCCGCTAGAGAACCAGATGATACAGACGGAGACGGCGAAAGTAATAGTGATAGTGATAATATCATCGATGCAAATCACGATGGAATGGTCGATGAATGTATCACCAGCTCAACAGGAGCTAAGGGAATCGCCCAATTTAACAAAGGGACTGGGACCCAAGAAGGTCTTTTTCCAAATGGAATAGACATGAGATGTGATCCTCATCGTAGCATTCTAGTTGGAGGGAGATATTTGGCGAAATTAATTAAACAGTACTGGTCTCTTGAAATAGCTTTAATGGGATATAACAATTGTGGGGAATCCTGTCAAGATAAAGATGTAGTAAAGAGAAATGGATCAAACTGGAAATTAATTTCCAATGATCCAGGATTAGCTGAAGAACCGCGTATTTTCGTCCCCGCGGTGATATATAATTTTAGAAGATATCAATCTTCTCTGCAGAATGGAATCGTGAACGGAACACCGGTCATAACCGCAAAAAGCACCGAGACTCCGGAGACATTTGCTATTCCCACTATGGTGGTAGACTTAGGTCCAACTGGTCAAAGCCCAATGATTGCAGTTCACACTTTTTGTAAGGATGGGCAAGCCTTCATTGAAAGCAAATATAGAAATACGGAATTTTGTTCAGAAGGACTTTGTCAGTCTATTGTGCACGATATCCCCTATGAAGTCCAAAGTATCTACATCAAAGGGGGAGCAAATGGACAAGCCCTTCTTAGATGTACTTAAACTAATTCAATTGATTTTTTTGGGAGGGGAAACTCGCAACGTGAGACCCCTCCTATTTTTTTATATAGTTAATTTAAGCCTTTTAAAATATAGTAATCTCAATTTTGACGACGCACGACGCACAACTGACTAATATATTATTAAATAAAGTTCTAAATAAATGTTGATAAATTTTTTAGCATCTCTAAAATGGGGATAATTTCTATCTGACCATCATAGAGTCGCCTATTTCCGCCATAGACAAAATAAGTCTTAGCCATAGGATAATCAGATAAAAATGATTTTAATCCAGATAAAGAAGAAGCATTGATTTTTTCGGTTCTTTTGATTTCGAAAGCTAAAAGCCCTCTTGACCCATAAATAACAAAATCAACTTCTTGTTTATTTGAGGTTCGCCAATAAAAGATTTTATATCCCAATCCTAAGGCACTATTAACAGCGATCAACTCTTCTAAAAAAAGAGTTTCTAGGGCTAGTCCCTCGACTTCTTCTGGGACATCTAAGGGCCCCGTAGGACGAATGGCTCGATAAACACCAGTATCAAAGAAATAAAATTTTTGATGAACCACTAAGCGCCTCTTTGATTTTTTAGAAAAGACGGGAATTCGATACGCAATTAACATCTCTTCAAGAATGGAAAAATAATTTTCAACAATTTTTCGTTCCACGGCGCAATCTCGGGCCACTGATGACACATTAAGAACCGATCCTTGGGAAAAGCTGGCTGACTCTAAAAATCTAATAAAAGAAGGTAAATTTCTCGTCAAACCTTCTTGCTGTATTTCTTCTTCGAGATAAGTCTTAACATAAGCCTCAAGATATTTCTTGGGATCCGATTGATTATAAACACTAGGCATTTGACCATACTGAAGTGATTTTTTTAAATTAAAATCAGCTCCTAATTCGGTTACTGACAAGGGGTACATTGATAAAGTTAAAGCTCGACCAGCCAAGAGATTGGGTCCGGTCTTTTTAAGTTTCCGAGGGCTGGAACCAGTAATAATAAATTTATATTTTCGACTCTCAATTAAACGGTGAATTTCGTATAAAAGATCAGGGACTCTTTGAATTTCATCTATAATTATCCAACCCTTAAAATCTGGGGGGATAAAATTTGATAAACGTCCCGGATCAGCTAATAAATTATTAAATAGCTCGGCTTCTAATAAATCAAGATAAATAGCTCCCGGAAAAGTTGTCTTCACCCAAGTAGTTTTCCCAGTCCCACGAGGCCCAAAAAGAAAGAAACTTTGATCTTTTGGGAATTTTATTATTCTAGAATACATACTTCCATTTTACATAGATTTTTGGAATTCGCAAGTCCAAAATGTCGCAAGTCCAAAAAACGTATTTCCTCACAACTCTGAGTAAATTTTATAATGTAGTGCTGTCATTTCGGCTCACACGCAATAGTGGGTGAGGTGTAAATACGGTATAATGGAATTGTCGCAATTTAGTAATCCATTATAGATGCAAATTATTAGAGAAGTTTTGGAAGTTGTTTTTCCGAAAGGTCTATTTGAATGGTTTGATTTAATCAAGGCTCAAAGTGATGAAAACAATGTTTTTATTACCTTAGAAGAAAAGGATATTCCGCCATTAACTGAGGCCATTAAAGACAAGAA
>JACQAJ010000075.1 GCA_016195045.1 Candidatus Azambacteria bacterium
CCGAGAAAAAAGTATTTTTAATCAGTCTCAAGGCCGGCGGAGTCGGTCTCAATCTGACGGCGGCCGATTATTGTATTATTCTTGATCCTTGGTGGAATCCGGCTGTCGAAAATCAAGCTATCGCTCGAACCCATCGCATTGGCCAAACCAAAAATGTTTTTGTCTATAAATTTATTATCAAAAATAGTATTGAAGAAAAAGTCCTCCACCTCCAGGAAAAAAAGAAAAGATTATTTGAAAATATTCTTGAAGAAGGCGAGACCTTTGGTTCTTTAATTACTGAAAACGATATTCGGAATCTGTTGGAGTAAAAGTAGTTAACTACTAGCGTCTAACTGCTAGTCACCAACAAATCAAATTTATTATTTACTATCATTGCCGCCCCGCCTTACAGGCTCCGCGAGGGACGGAAACATCACAATCAAACAAAAATATCAATAATTGACCGGCAATTATATATAAAATGAATTATTCTAAAGATGGCTTACACAAGGATGATTCATATGTCAAATATCAAATTTTTTATCCACTTTTATCTTGTCCACGAAATCAGACGACCGTCTGATTTAGTGGATATTATCTTTGGGCTCAATATTAAACATCTAACGTTATTCTTTTTCGTTATTCTTTTTCTTTGATAAATTTTTCTAAATCCAAAATTTCATCAATCCGAATCTTTTTTACAAAATCAGGAACGTGACTAACGATGATCATCGCTCCTTGATATTTATCGAGAGCTTCGGCAATTACAGGAAGATGGCGAAAATTAATGTGATTAGTCGGTTCATCTAAAATTAGCAATCCTGGTTTTTCTAAGACTAAACGCGCGAAAGCCACTAAACCTTTTTGGCCTTCAGATAAATTTCCGATCTTGGTATGAATCATTTCTCCGGTAATCAAAAAACTGGCCGCCGTTGAGCGCATCATTTGTTCATCAAATTTTTCCATCGCCGAAGTGAGAGAATCATACACGGTACTGTTAAAATCCAAGGTCGAAAAATCTTGACGATAATAACCCAGCTTCACTCCTTCCGTAATCGTCGCACCATCATAAACTTGATCTAAAAACCTTCCCGTCACAATCGACTCCAATAAAGAGCTCTTCCCAATCCCATTGGGCCCAGATAATAACAGGTGCTGATTTTTATTTAAAGAAATTTTGACTTTCTTTTTACTTGGCTTATGATTTTTGATCACCGTCAAAGAATTGATTGATATTAAAACCCCCGACAAATCTTCTTGAGCCGGAATAATAAAAGGCCGAATGGTTTTATCCTCTTTCCGAACATCAACTTTGGCTTCTTCTAAGTCCGCGGCTTTTTCACGCATTCGTTTCGCTACTAATCTCAATCGGCCCCCTTTATGAGCAAAGACATTGGATTGATCTTTGTTTCTCTGAATTTCTTTCGCTAATTGAGCATTTTTCATATTTTCCTTCTCAATTCGAATAGTAATTTCTCTGACGACTTTAAAATAATTTCCTTGATATTGCTCAATCTTCTTGGTATGAATATCAAGATATAAAATACCATCAGTAAAAGAATTTAAAAAATTAGCGTCATGAGAAATAACCATGACGGTTTTGGGATATTTAATCAGGAAATCAGTTAAATGTTCAATCCCCGCTTGATCGAGATTATTAGTTGGCTCATCGAGTAGTAAAATATCAGGATTACTAATCAAGGCCGAAGCTAAAAGTAATCGCGCTTGTTGTCCCCCCGAAAAAGCTTTAATATTTTTTTCCAAGGGAGCGGAAAAGTTAACAATTTCCAAAACCGCCTTAATCCGAGGATCAATATCATAAACTTTTTCTTTAAAACAAGCTTCAAAAAATTTTCTGACCGTCCAATTCATCTGCTCACGAGGAATCACCTGACGAGCGATGGCGATTGAGAGACTATCGTTAAGATTGATCTTTCCTGATTCTGGTTCAACCCCCCGACTAATAAGATTAAAAATAGTACTTTTGCCCGCTCCATTCTGTCCCATCAAAGCAATTTTCATTCCTTGGCGCACCGAAAAAGAAACCTCATCTAAAATAGGTTTATTAGGTCCGTACTGAAACGACACTTGATCAAATTTTAAAACAATTTCGTTGGACATAGGATTAGCTTGTAGAGTTAAATGGGTTAACGGGTTAACGGGTTAACGGGTAGAAATTTTAAACAATCACCCTGTCATTCCGGACTTGATCCGGAATCTAGATTTGACTTAACGTCTGGATTCCGAGTCAAGCCCGGAATGATAAATAGATGATTACCTATTTTTTTGTCTTTAAAATGTTGTACTCCCTATAGATAATATCTTCTAGGGAGTACCGTATTTTTTTCGCGTCTTAATTTTTGGGGGGGTTACTCGATTCTCTTCAATTTGAGAATCAACCCTTTCCCCACAAAAAATACAACGCAACTGCTTAATAGACCATATGTCCAGAGTGCTGTAACCATAGTCTGCCGAGTCTACCATATCACAATCGCATTTAGGACATTTCATATTTCCCCTCCTTTTTCTTCTGGGACTATAATCACAACTGCACCAGCCTGAATCGCTGCCCAAGAAACTTTTATTTCGCCGTCACAAGGATCATAAAGCTTGACTTGAGGATTCCCTTCTTTTGAACTAATAATCCTTAGGGAAACTTTTCTATACTTTCCGGTTCTGGGATCAAAAACAGATACCGGTACTGATACTTCTTCTCCTTGACTCATTTTACTTCCCTCCTTCCTCTTACTGGTATTTCCCTTATTTCTTTCTTAGGAGTTACAACAACATTTCCTGCTGAAGTTAGGGTCACGATCTGACCATCCTTGAACGCCTCCCCCAGGGAGGCGTATATTTTTTCTTTACTCATTTCTCCTCCTTTCTTTCTTTTTTAAAAAAATGAATGTTTAAAATTGGTAACAGAAAATTTTTCTAAATTTTTGAGGTCGAGGTTTTATCATTAAAAAAAAATAAACAGAGAAAACCGAGACTCACACAAAAATTTAGAAAAATTTTCTGTTACCAATTACCCGGTCAATTTCTTATTTTTATTTTTTTTCCGTTCGCCATCCGTTAAAAACATCTTTCTAATTCTAATATTTTGAGGAGTTATTTCAACTAATTCATCGTCACTGATATAATCAATAGCATTTTCTAGGGTCATCACTCGAGGAACATCAATCGATTCCCCCATACTCTTGTTGGCATTTCGAAAGTTAGTTAATTCTTTAGACCGACAAATATTAACCATCACATCATCGGATTTAGAATTCTGTCCCACCACCATGCCTTCATAAATCTTAATACCCGGACCAATAAAAAGTTGCCCTCGTTCTTGAGCGCTAGTCAATCCATAACTATTAGAGGTTCCGGCTTCAGTAGCAATTAAAGAACCTCGAAGACGCCCAAGTAATTCTCCCTTAAATGGTTCAAAGCCATGAAAAATACTATTCATGATCCCGGTTCCCTTGGTACTAGTTAAAAATTCATTGCGAATACCAATCAAACCTCGAGAAGGAATAATAAAATCAATAAAAGCAATTTCACGATCGACTTTCATATCTTTCATGATCCCAAAACGAGTCCCCATCATTTCAATAATTGTTCCCGTAAACTTTTCTGGTATCTCAACGGAAACTAATTCCATTGGCTCCATAGTTTTACCATCGATGGTTTTCAAAATTACTTGCGGTTTGGAAACTTCTAATTCATAACCTTCCCGTCTCATTTTCTCAATTAAAATTGAGAGGTGTAATTCACCCCGGCCAGAGACAGTCCAGCGATCAGCCGAAGTACCCTGAACAACCGCCAGAGCCACATCGGTTTCCAATTCTTTTTCTAACCTTTCTTTCAAATTACGAGAAGTGCCATATTCCCCTTCTTTACCAGTAAAAGGTGAAGTATTAACCCCAAAAGTCATTTTAATGGTTGGCTCGTCTATTTTAATAATTGGCAATGGTTGAGGATTTTCAATATCCGTAATGGTTTCCCCAATAGAAACATCAGGAATACCAGCAATCGCAATAATATCTCCATCAACAATTTCATTAACCTCAATTCGTTCTAAACCGCTAAAAGCCATTAATGAAGTAATTGTTTCTTTTTTCATTTCTCCTTTTCTATTGATATGCATAACCAGCATTCCTTTTTTTATTATTCCTCCATAGAGCCGACCAATAGCAATCTTGCCTTTATAACTATCGTCAGTTAAATTAACGGTTAACATTTGCAAAACCGATTCTTTATTAAATTCTGGCACGGCAATATATTTCACAATCGCTTCAAAAACTGGTTCAATGTTTGTCATCGTTGAAAGATCGGCTACGAGACCAGCTTTGCCTTGAACCCCCGAAGCGTAGATCACTGGAAAATCCATCTGGACATCATTAGCGCCTAACTCAATAAACAAACTAAAAACTTGATTCAAGGTCCAATTAGAACGCGCGTCAGGTTTATCAATTTTATTAATAACGACGATCACTTTATGACCAGCTTCAATCGCCTTTCTAAGAACAAATTTTGTTTGAGGCATGGGTCCTTCTTTGGCATCAACCACTAAAAGAACGCCGTCCACCATCCGCATAATTCGTTCCACTTCCCCACCAAAATCAGCATGGCCCGGAGTATCAACAATATTGATCTTATAATCTTTGTAGGTAACGGCAGCATTTTTGGAAAAAATAGTAATCCCCCGCTCTCGCTCTAAATCATTTGAGTCCATGATTAAATCCTTCACAGCGTCCGCTTTGATTTTAAAATTTTCTGACTGCCTCAATAAAGCATCGACCAAGGTCGTCTTTCCATGGTCAACGTGGGCAATAATAGCAACATTTCGTAACATAGGGTTTAGTGACCTGTCATTCCGGGCTTGACCCGGAATCCAGGATTAAAAATTTAATTTGTTAACAGGTTAATTTAAAATAAACAAAAAACCCTCAACGGGCTTTTATAATAAACATACTATCTTATAAGTTTTTAATAGTCAAATATTTTGGGGTAGGAGTGGACTTCGTAGAATGTCCACTCCTACCCATATAGCTTTAGTCCAGATACTCGATCTCCTTCGCGATAATTTCTTCGTCCGTGAGCTCAGTCCGAACCATGTTCCATTTGGTGGGCATAAGCCCCGCTGGCTCTCTCTCGAAAGATTACTTCTCTGGATGATCAGAATCAACGATCGGAATCCCATAGAGACCGTGAAAATGTCTTCGAAATTTCGGATGGAGATTCATGGCATAAATTCGGCATTTCGATATAAATGTATCGTCACCGAATTTTTTACCAGCCCCAACCATATCGGAAGTTGCTCCTCCCACAAAACGGAGAATTTGATGGTTGGTTAGCTTACCATCGGTCCCTAATGTTATGATGTTGGTCTGAATGACCCTATCACCATCAAAACGGAGATCCGTCGACTCAACTTTGATTCCAGAGCCGTCCTCATAATTCCAAGAAGTACAGGATTTATCTGGATTATCAACTCCTTCGCGATAATTTCTTCGGTTTCTCAAATTCACCCTACCCGGCGTTGACCGCACTAGGTTTCCCAAGGAAAATACCCAATACCGTCACTATAAAAAATACCGCCATGAGAATCTTTAGAAGATAACAGTAAAATAAAAATCTCATTTCCGTTAACTTCTCAGCATAGATGGAAATAATCACCTTAGCGACTATACAGATCCATAAACCAACAAACCCTACTACAAATAATGAGGTACTCATTGTTACCTGCCTTTCTTTTTTTAAACTTTATACACACATTTCCCTGTGTACTTGGGCCAACTCAAACAAGTCGGTAGTTTTAAAATAACATACATAATAATTTAAGTCAAATTTAATTAAAATAACGATAGGAAAGTCGTTCCCACTTCTCGTATCTGTCATTCTGACTCCCCCGCCTTGCGGGGGGCTCAAGATGACAGTCTGAATGGTTTACCATTTTAATATTTTTGATTTTGCGCCCAATTTGTCCAGATTTTTCATCGGAAAAATATGGATACAAATTGTAGTGCCGCATCGGCGCATTTTGATCTTTGATTTTTAATCTTTGTCCGCCCCCGCAAAGCGGAGGCGGATGGCTTAAATGGTGGTCTCTCGCCTGTTTCCCTGAGAGATTTCACCAAGGACAGCCCTTGGGAATTCGTAAAGGGCGGTCATTGGTGAAACAGGCGAGAATGACAGAGGTGATGGATTACTTATTCTATAGTTAGATCAAATTTTTGAGGAGATTCTAAAACTTGTTTTATGGCAGAGAGAAATATCTCGAAATCGTCTAAATGTTCAGATAAAATTTGACGTATTTCTTCAGACGTAATTTCAGCATAAAAATGAGTTAATCTGTTACGATAACCAGCCATACGTATCAAGACATTATTGGCAAAGCCTTTTTCAATAATTCCAAATTCACCTAATTTCTTGGCGATTTCTTTGTATTCGGTTGTTCGACCACCTTCAATACGAGAAAGGATATGGGCACCGATATGGAAAATACCTTCTAAAGATTCTCGTAATCTTAATTTGGCAATATCAAAATAACCCTTTTGCTCATCGGAAAATTCTACTATTGAAAGAGCGTTAATTTCCCGTAATTTTTTAATATCTTTAGTAATTCCATCTAAACGAGGAATAATAGATTGTGATTTGAGTGGTATTCTTTTTATCATGATTATTAAGTAATAGGTCTATACTATCCGTTCAAGGACAGTTTGATTAAATTGGTTGAGAATTACTTTAAAATCACGAAATAAGGCTAGTGTACGTTCTTCAAAATTAAGACGAAAATCCGGCGATATTTCAAAGAGCACTTTTCCGTGAATAATGGCATCAACTTGCAATTCAAGTGAAGTACGTTCAAGAAAAATAATATCGATTGTCCGAAAATCACCCAAATCAAAAGCACTAGAAAAAATATCATAAAGAGTCTGGTAAATATCAGTGGTATTACCTTTGACAATCTCTGGATTATTAAAAACAATTCCAATATCAATATCACTACCTGGTCCAGCAAC
Source organism: Candidatus Azambacteria bacterium (assembly GCA_016195045.1). Lineage (GTDB taxonomy): Bacteria > Patescibacteriota > Minisyncoccia > GWC2-36-17 > JACQAJ01 > JACQAJ01. Next base: position 6,993 of record JACQAJ010000075.1, read on the forward strand.
ACCTTCTGCTTGAGAACCAAAAAGATAAACTAAACCAATCTGAAGATCCATCAGTCTTTCTCTGGAAATTTCATTTTTCTGTATATTTAATATCATATAAAAAGAGTAACACAAAAAATGCTGTAATTCAATGGAAATTAGAAATGGAAATTAGAAATGATTTAATAAAACCGCCTTACAGATCACTGACTTCCCCTCTTCACCAACAGAGACGAATGATTTTATCGAAAAATACTTGGCTAACAAGGTTTCGCCTTGTAAGAAAATTACAAGGCGAAACCTTGTTATTGAGGGAGTTGCCAGTTTGAAGGATTATTTATCCAACCAAAGCCGCGTATTTTGAGATAAATCAATCGGCTCTCTACTCCAAATCCACATCAATAACGCTGTTTTTGAGATCGTAAAAATCTGATGAGAGTTGATTATTGGTTTCAACATAGGTCACTAAATGCGTTGGAATATCAGCTAAAAATCTTGATGGAAGGTTATTTTGCCGTTTACCATAAAGGACTCGTGATTCGGCGTAAAGAAGCCAGACTTTTTTCTTAGCTCGAGTTATGGCGACATAACAAAGTCGTCGTTCTTCTTCCAACTCTTCGGAACTTTGTTTACTCCGCGAATGGGGAAAAATATTATCTTCCATTCCCGGAATAAAAACTTCCGTAAATTCCAATCCCTTAGCCGAATGAATGGTCATCAAACGAACGGCGTCTTGATTATATTCTTCATCTTCATTAGAAGCCAAGGTAATACTATCAAGCAAAGAAGAAAGGGCTTCGGTAATTGGCAAGGAATCGTAATGAACGGCGGCCGAAACTAATTCCGAGACATTTTCCCAACGATTGGCTCCTTCAAGCTTATCTTCGAGATAATACTTTTCCAAACCCGTCACCTTGACCACTTCTTTAATAAAACTAGAGAGATTGTAGGCAGGCATCTTCTGACGCAAGGACTCAATCAAGAACAAAAATTCTTGAATCTGTTTACTCGTAATATTATTTTCAAAAAATTTCTGAAGAGAAACTTTGCCAATCCCTCGAGGTGGCGTAGCGGCAATTCTGGAAAAATTAACCCGATCCTGGGGGTTAATAATAAAACGAAGATAGGAAAGAACATCTTTCACTTCCTTCCGCTCATAAAACTTAAAACCGCCCACGACGACATAGGGCATTCGATGATAGACCAATGCTTCTTCAATGGCCCGTGATTGAGCATTGGTTCGATAAAGCACCGCAAAATCAGAAAACGTATATTTTTTTTCTTTAACGGCTTCCTTAATAATTTGAGTAATAAAGAAAGCTTCGTGAGTTTCGCTGGCCGTAATCGCCATAAAAACTTTTTCCCCCTCGCCTCGGTTAGTAAATAAATTTTTCTCGAGACGGGCTTTATTCTTACTGATCAAAGCATTAGCCACGGAAAGAATATTCCCGGTCGAACGATAATTTTCCTCGAGGGTTACAATTTTAGTATTGGCAAAAGTTTTTTCAAAATTAAGAATATTTCTCACATCGGCTTGGCGCCAACCATAAATCGCTTGATCCATATCCCCGACCACACAAATATTCTGATGTTTGGCCGAAAGCAAACGAACTAAAGAATATTGAGCAAAATTAGTATCTTGGTACTCATCAATTAAAAGATAATGAAAAAGATTTTGATAGAACTCCTTAACCGGACTATGATTTTCTAAAAGAAGGACGGTCTGCATAATCATATCGTCAAAATCAACCGCGTTTTGTTCTTTCAACATTTTTTGATAAGTCCCATAAACCTGATGAACGACTTTCATAAAAGGATCATTTAAAATATCATCAGGATTTTCTGGCTGAGCTAATTTATTCTTTAATTTTGAAATCATCGCTAGTAACAACTCTGGCGGAAAACGTTTTTCATCTATTTTATATTTTTCCGTGATAATTTTAATTAATTTTAATTGATCTCGTTCATCGAAAATAATAAAAGATGAGGTATAACCAATTTTGACCGCATGAAGACGAAGAATTCCTAAACAAAGAGAATGAAAAGTTCCCACTGAAAGCGCCGATAAACTATGAGCATAACCATGATCAACGAGAATCTTATTGATACGTTCTTTCATTTCCCGAGCCGCTTTATTGGTAAAAGTAACTGCGCAGATATTGATCGGCGAAATTTCTTTAACGATAATTAGATAAGCAATGCGACTGGTTAAGACTAAGGTCTTGCCCGAACCCGCTCCCGCCACCACTAATAAAGGCCCATCGGTAATTTTGACTGCTTCTCTTTGTTTTTCATTTAATTTTTCGAGAAGTTTGTCCATGGGAAATAGTAAAGCAAGGAAGCAAGGAAGCAATAAAACAAGAAAACAAAGAAAGAAACAAAGAATTATTTATTTGCTTTCTTGCTTACTTGTTTTCTTGTTTTCTTGCTTTATTGTTTTATTGTAAATCTTTTAATCCTTAGGCTATTTCCCACAACGCTAACGCTGGAGAAAGCCATCGCTGCCGCCGCAATCATTGGGTTTAATAAACCGAAAGCCGCTAATGGCAAAGCCACGATGTTATAGAAAAAAGCCCAGAACATA
>JACQAJ010000065.1 GCA_016195045.1 Candidatus Azambacteria bacterium
CTCCTTAACAGGGAGCTGCGCTACCATTGCGCTACACCGGAATAGTCTTTCTATTATAGATATGTAATCTAATAAATCAATCCTAAGACTGATTTATGGTACAAATTGTAAATACTTTTATCTATGATCAAAAAATAAATTAGAGATTCAAGATTTCTCTCGCATCAGGATGCAGTCAAAATAACAAAAGTGAACAAGTTTAAAAAATTGATCATTGGATATTTCATTAAAAATTAGAAATTCTTTTAGTAGTATCCCTTTAATTTCGCCAATTTACGATGTTGACGAATTTTTTCGATAGTTTTAAATTCAATTTGTCTGATTCGCTCCCGAGTCACAGAAAATTCTTTACCTACCTCTTCGAGAGTATGAGTAATCCCATCTTTTAGACCAAACCGCATTTCTAAGATTTTCTGTTCTCGGTCCGACAAATCAGACATGATTTCATTTAAATAATCCTTGAGAAGGCCGCGACCGGCTGATTGAGAAGGCGAAATTTCTTTTTCATCTTCAATAAACTCACCTAGAGTAGCTTCTTCATCATCACCGCCAATAGGTGATTCCAATGACAAAGTTTCTTGTGAAATCTTGATAATATTTCTCACCTTTTCAATTTCTAAATTCATCTCTTGAGAGATTTCTTCTGGCAACGGCTCTCTACCTAATTCCTGATTAAGTTTTCTTTTGGCTTTAGTATACTTAGAAATTGTTTCAATCATATGGACAGGAATTCTGATGGTCCGCGCTTGATCAGCTAGAGCCCGAGTAACAGCCTGACGAATCCACCAAGTCGCGTAAGTAGAAAATTTAAAACCTCGTTTATAATCAAATTTCTCGACTGCCTTAAAAAGACCCATATTCCCCTCTTGAATTAAATCGAGCATAGTTAAATGAGGAGAACGATTGGCATATTTTTTCGCAATTGAAACAACCAAGCGAAGATTGGATCTAATTAATTTTTGACGCGATTCTTCATCGCCTTCTAAAATTTTCTTAGCTAAATCTTTTTCTTCCTGAGCTCTAATTAACGGGAAAGTCCCAATTTCTTTTAAATACATTTGTGCAGAATCCTGAACCACATTATAATTTCCTAAATCTTCCAGTTCTTTTTTGGTGGGACTGGAAAGATCAAGAAAATCCGGCGTCTCAACTAATTGAATATTGGCATTGGCTAAATCAGAATAAAGTTTTTCTACCAAAGGAATATCCTTTTCAAAATCTGGAATCGAATATTGAATTTCACCATAAGTAATAAAGCCTCGCTTTCTAGAGTTATTGATTAAATCACTGATTGTCGCTGTGTAATCTTTCTTTTCTTCTTTTTTATCATCCCTATCATTCTTCTTGTCAGTCTTTGTGATCTTAACCTTCTTTAAGTTTTTAAGTTTTTCTTTTTTAGAACCAATTTTTTTCAAATCTAATTTTTTAGTTTTTTTCATGAGAAGTTATATGACTGTCACTTTAACGAAAAAAGAAAAATCCTACAGATTGAATTATTTTTATTATCTGACTAGCAATATATCTCTGAGATTTTTGAAACATAACTCAAAGACAGCAATTGAAAAATTAGAAAGTGTGAAAAATTTCTCAGAAAAAATAAGTTTTTCTTTCTCGGCAGTTCTATTTACCACATGAAGTTTAATAGCAGCTTTTTGTTATAACTCTTATCCTAAATTAACGTCTCTGTACAGTAAGAGTCTCGGTGAAGCGATCGCAACTTCTAACAAAATTCATGATTATATAATACTATTTTTAACAGAATTTTACAATAGCAGTTTTAGTAACTCCTCGCACTCATTAAAGAACTTTCTCTCATACCGGGTGTGGGGGTTACCAGTTTTATAAAACATTCCGCTCCTCCCGCGTCAAAATACGATCAGCTGACAATAACAAATTTAGATTAATTTGAAATGTAAAATTCAAAATCTAAAATTCCTAATATTTCTCATTCAAGACCCGTGTCAACTCTTTGCTTAAAAAATGAAAACGATCAATTAAACTAACGTCAATTTCGTTAGTTGATTCGCTCTGTTTCATATCTAGACTAAGTTGGTTTAAATTGTCTCTCAAAAATTGGGTCTTCAAATCTCTTAAGCAGATTTTAATTTCTTTATTAATATCCTCGATTTCATGACCAGCTGATTCATTCTCCAGGAAAAGATAGTCTAAATATTTATTTAAATCTTCTGAAAGTTTTTCTTTTAGAGAGCTAATTGCCGAAGTTTCATCTTTAAGATTGATTATTGCTTCAAAAACTAGATAAAGTCTGGGCTGGTGTTCGGCCTCACTCAAGAAGTGATGCTGATGAATTAAAGAGATTTGAGTTGGATCCTTGATCAATAAATAAAGTAGTCGTTCACTCAACAATTCTTTTCGATTTTTTGTCTTAATATCTTGAGCCACAACCGTCATGTTCGCATTATATGATTGTTCATTTTTAATATTTTTTAACTCATTAATCAGATGTTCCTCGCTAATTCCTAATTTTAAAGAAAGCTCGGCTAACCAATGAGCCATCTCAATATTATTAGGAATCTTTTTAATTTCTTTTAAGAGTAAATTAGCTGCTTTCTTTTTTCCCTCTAAATTACTGACATCATTTTTTTTAAGAACGGTGGCAAAATGATGTTCCATAATCGATTTCGCTTCCTTAATCATTGCCAGCCAAGCCTGATCCCCTTTCTCAACAATAAAATCAGCAGGGTCTTTGGCTTCCGTTAAAATAATCTTAACATTGAAACCGGCGGCTAACGCCAAATCAATCCCTCGATTAATCGCCAAAATTCCCGCCTCATCACTATCATAAGCAAAGACAAGATTATCGGTATATCTCTTAATAATACTTAGTTGCTGATTAGTGAGCGCCGTTCCCGAAGTGGCTACAGTATTTTTGGCGCCGGCCTGATGAGACATAATAAGATCCATCTGCCCCTCAACTAAAAGACAGTAATCCAATTTTTTAATTTCGAATCGCGCTTTATCAAGACCAAACAATAAATAACCCTTTTTAAAAATTAAAGTCTCGGGCGTGTTGACGTATTTACCACCCTGATCGAGACCTTCACCGAAAATTCTCCCCGTAAAACCCACGACCTTACTATTAATATCTAAAATTGGAAACATAATTCGATTGCGGAAACGATCGTAGTAACTAGGTTGTAGGTTGTAGGTGGTAGGTGGTAGGTTTTTTTCTTTCTTGATAATCAGGCCGGCTTTTTCCACCTCTTCGTCTTTATAGCCTTTTAATCGCAAATGATCGGCGAGACTCCGCCATTCATCTTTAGCAAAACCAATCCGAAATTCCGAAATAGTTTCTGGTCTCAATCCTCTCTTATTAAGATAATTGTTAACCTGGCTATTATTTTTTAATTGGTCTTGAAAAAATTTAACTGCCTCTTCGTTAATTTGTAACAAGACTTCTCTTTCTGATTTAGTTTTATAATCTTCGGAACTAATTTTTACCCCCGCCTTATCAGCTAAAAATCTCAAAGACTCCAAAAAATCCATCCCCTCAATTTTCATGGCAAATTTAAAAATATCTCCGCCCTCACCACAAATTCGCTCCCGCTTTTTGGACTTTCACATAACCAGAAATAAATTCTACTACATCAAGTTTTAATTTAATTTCTTCAACAGGAGAAAACATAAAATTAGTTTGTAGGTTGTAGTTAGTAGTTAGTAGAACTATTTAAATTCAAACCAGAGAATTCAGTCAGCGTCTTTAAGGTTTCTTGAACAGTTAAATTACTGGTATTTTTAAAATCAACAATATAGTCTTTGGCTAAAGGTATAAGGACTTCATCAGCCCATGATGGCGTGAGGACTTTTATTCCAGAAAAATCGATTATGATTCGTTCGTCTTTGGCCACATCCTTAAGGAGATAAGCAGACATCGCTAAATAAGCTTCTCGGCCAGCCGGTCGAGAAATTAAAACATCGCCAAATTTTTTTAATTCTATTATCATATTAATTAAAGGTAGCAGAAATGACCGCCAAACAGCCCTGTATTTTTTCTACGGTACTGATTTTAATTATCTCGTTTAATTCCGCCTGAACTACCCCTGACCTAAAAAGCAAATGCATATTTGTTTTTTTAATACTCTCCTTCACAAATTTTAATCCATTGCCACGATTTTCTGGCGCCCGACCAGATATTTTCTCATTGAATGCCACCCAAAGAGCCTCCGCATCAGTTTCTAATTCTGGTTTTACTCTTTTGAGGGTAGCAAAAACTCCATTACCACGATCAGCTAAAACAATTTTTAGATTATTATCATTTATTTCATAGGCAAAAAATATACCCATGACATCAGGCCAATTTCCTAAATTATGATCGAAAGAATTATTACCAATTTCACCCGCAATCGCCGAGACCAGATAAATAGAATCTTCCGGAATTTTTGTATTAGCCAACAACCAAGTAATCATCTTATTTAGTTGTATAACAAAAATATCTCGTGTCTCACAATAATTTTTCTCTTCAATGACTAAGGCTTCTTTAGAGATTTGATCATTAGTAACCCACTGAAACGCTTTTTTAATAATCTCAAACATATTTATAGTGTATCAGTAAATAAACAAAAAATGAAGACACAAAAAAAATAAAGACAAAAAAAGCCGCCAGCACGGCGACTAAGATAGAAAAAATAATTATTTTGGCACCCGCACGTCTCTAGAAGATCGTGCGGGGCTTGTTACTATTCGATTTTTACATAAGAAGAGCAGATGGTTTACAAAATTAAGCACTTTAGGTGCTCAAATGGAATGACCCCTTTTAAATTACGGCAAAACCAACATCAGTTGGTCTTGGCAAACCATTCCATACTCCTCTTAGGCAGCGCTCCGAACTTTCTGAAGCGACTTTTCTTGTGCCATCGACTCCGCGATCGATGACAATTGACCCCGTAATTCGCGGAGGGGGGTGTTACGTATGTTTCTGGTCGATCTTGTTTCAATCCCCTTGAACGGGTCAAACCCACAAAGGGCTGCCTTTTCAGACTGTCGACCAAGAACACGATAATTATAAACCGTCAAAATTTTTTGTCAATACGCTATAGCTAATAATAAATGTTACCCAAATACTACTGGATATTTAATAAATAGGTTACCGTGTTTCTATGAAAATGGAAACCAAAAAAGAGGTATTTGGAAAATTTATTGAAGAGTATTACCGAGCCAAATTTCAAGAA
>JACQAJ010000001.1 GCA_016195045.1 Candidatus Azambacteria bacterium
AGCCGTCACCGTCCCGCTTTGAGTTTCAATCTTCAACATCTCTTGATTCATGGCTTCTTTGAGGCCACTAATTTTCACTATCCCATCAGCCACCTCAATAACCATACCAGTCGTCTCTAGCATTGATTCCGTATCACAACCCTCAATTTGCTTTTTTAATTTTTCGATGATTTCGTAACTCATAGAATATCAGATTTAAGATTTAGGAATTTTAAATAAATCATAAATCATAAATCATAAATCGTAAATCGTAAATCTTAAATCTTAAATATCTTTTTTAATTTATGCTCTAGCGAGACATTAAGTGTTTTCTCGTTATCAATAATAATTTTTAAACCAGCCACAAGATCTTGGTTAATCTTAGTCTCGATTAAATCCTGAGCTGAAAATTCTTGTTTGATTCTATTTAATTGGTCATCAGTCAAAGCTCGAGCGCTTTCAATCACCACTCTTTTATTGCCAGTAGTCTTTAAAACTAAATCCTGAACTTTTAAAATTATTTTCTTTAGCATCAACCCGTCTTTGTTTTTCTTAATCAATAATAAAAAATTCTTAAAATACTCATCAAATTTTTGAGGTTTTTTTTGAATAACCGAAAATAAGGAATTGGCGTAGATGTCTATGGAGTGTTTCATTGGATTGGATTGAATTAATTATTAATACCTTAAAAGAGTATTCCTGGATCTCTATTTTTATGTCATTGCGAGCCGAGTGGAACGAGGCGTGGCAATCTATAAAAGTACCTTTTGTATCTAAATAGATTGCCACACCTCACTTCGTTCGGTTCGCAATGACACAATTTCATAAACAATCCGTAATTATTTTGACTTACCTAGCACCTTAACCGCCTCATTAATCAATGATTCCTCGACTTGAGCGGGATTAATACTAACGGCCTTAGCAATCGTCTGACGAATCAAAGAAATGGCTTGCTGATAAACTAGAGATTCTGATTCGGCTTGCTTATGTTCGGCAATTTTTTTAGCACTGGATAAAATCTCGGCTTCTTTCTCTTTCGTAATCCGCAACATCTCTTGATCTCTTTTTTTAGCCCGCATCTCCACATCGGAAATAATATGAATAGATTCTTTTTCCGCTAGGGAGATTTTTTCTTTACAAATGAGATCAATCTCATTAAGTTTTTTAGTGGCCTCTTCAGAATCCTTAAATCCTTTTTCAATCTTCTCTCGGCGCTTTCTTAAAAGATCAATCAAGGGCTGATAGACGGTAAATTTTAGGACGGTAAGAACAATCAAAAAATTTATAATTTGAGCAATCAGAATTTTATAATCAAGGCCGAGTTTGTGGAATAATTCAGACACGAAGTAAGTTGAAAGTTTATAAAGTTCAACAAGTTTATAAAGTTATGACTTTCAACTTTATGAACTTTCAACTTTATAACTTATTTTAAGCGAACTTTAAAATTAACGATACGACAAAGGCATAGATAGCAATAGCTTCGGTAAAAGCAATGGCTAAAATCATGGCCGTTTGAATTTTGGGCGCGGCTTCGGGATTTCGACCGATCGCTTCATTAGCACTAGCACCAATCTTACCAATAGAGTAAGCGGTCATGATGGTTCCGACCGACATAACGATAGCGATAGCCAATAATTTCATTGTTTCTGGTTCCATAATAGTGTAATTATTAATACTTTTAATTTAACTAAACGACCTTTAATAGTAAATATTAACAAGTTAACGGGTTAACGGGTTAACGGGTTTTAATGAATCTATTTTTAGAATTCAACACGTTAGCTCGTTAACGCTTTAACTCGTTAACTCAAAATTTAATGATGTTCCTGTGTGGCAATACTAATAAAAACAATCGTTAACATCGAAAAGACGAAAGCCTGAATAAATCCGACAAAGATTTCTAAAAATAAAAATGGCAAAGGAATAAAATAGGGGACTAAGGAGCCAATAATTAAGAGGAGAACTTCGCCAGCAAAAATATTGCCAAACAGACGAAACGAAAAAGAAATCGTCTTAGTAATTTCGGAAAGAAATTCCAATAAACCCGTAAAGGTTTTGATGGGATTTTCTAAGGTAAAAAACTTATGGAAATATTTTTTAAAACCAAGCGCTAAAATACCTAGAAGATTAACCGCCCAAACAGCGGTAATGGCTAAAGCTAAGGTAAAATTAAGATCGGCGGTCGGCGCTCGGAAGAGGGGAACAAAAATTTCTTGACCCTCATGAAGCTCATGAAAACCAATCGAACCAACCCCTGGTACTAATCCTAACCAATTAGAAATAATAATCAAGAGAAAAATGGTGGCAATTAAGGGTAAATATTTTTCCGATTTCTCCCGATTTTGGAAAACCGAATCCATTAATCCTAAAAATTCTTCTAAAACAAATTCGAGAAAATTCTGTAACTGATTGGGTATCAATGAGAGTCTTTTTTTAAACAACCCACCTAAGACGATTAAAAGACCAGAAGCCACTATGGTTAATAGAAAACTATTGGTTATAAAAAAATTCCCCCAATGGGAAACTTCTTCCGCTTTTAATGAAATTTCAATCATAAAGATTAGCTCCTAGCTCCTAGCTCCTAGCAGTAATATAATCCACAAAAACCCATAAGTCAAATTATATTGCATGATACAGTATAACCTCACGCCTGTCATTCCGCCCCCGCAAAGCGGGGGCTTGCCATGACAAGTGTAAGAAGTTACCGAGACTTTTATTGTTCAAGCTACTGAACATAATTCACACTCAATTAATTTTGTTTCAATCTTGTCGTCTAAGTTGACGATCGTCTAGATAGACGACAAAGAGAAATTTGACAAAAAAATTGACAGAAAATTTGACATTTGCTGCAATTGATTGACATAGTACTATATTTTAGTATGATAATATCATACTAATAATTTAAATAACACCATGTCGACATTATCTGTCCCTTTATCTCCAGATTTAGAGAAATTTATAGACAATCAAGTAAAAATTGGTCGTGCTTCAAATAAGGCTGAAGTCGTTCGGCGCGCCTTGATCACCTTTGCTGAAGATGAGGCGGTTTTTGCCGTGCTTGAAGCTGAACGAGAAGTGAAGGAAGGGAAAATTTTGAGAGGCGATCTTCGCCAGCTGGCAAAAAAAATAGCTGTTAATAGACTTGTCTCGTAATAACTTTATTAATGAAATGTTCAGATTTTTAGATAAAATAAGAAATAAGGAAGATGAGTAAAAATTATTGAGGCCTAACTAGGTTAGGATGAGATAATTTTTATGAAAGCTGACGAAATTTTATCAAAAATATGGACATTGGAATTAAAAGTTATTACGAGACAAGTCTATTATGAAAGTAGCCTACACAAAAGCATTTTTAAAACGATTTGATAGATGCGAGTCTAGTTTACAAGAATCAATTATTGAAAAGATTGAAGAATTCAGAGAGAGAAAAAACCACAAACAATTAAAAGTCCATAAATTAAAAGGCCGACTTTCAACTTTCTATAGTTTTTCCGTTGATTATAAAACACGAATTGTATTTCAGTATCTTTCAAAAGAAGAAGTTGCTCTACTTTCGGTCGGTGATCACGTAATTTATGAATAATAATATTAGACCTCTTTCAAAAACTTCGTTTTTAAAAAATAAAGGACAATTTTTTGTTTTTGAAGGAATTGATAAAGCAGGCAAGGACACGCAAGCCAAGCTTTTAGCTGACTACCTTTCAAAAGAAGGTTATGACCTAGTCTTAACTCAAGAACCAACCGACGGCCCAATTGGTCAAGAGATTAAAAAAATTCTAAAATTTGACTCTGACTCGAAACCCCTCGACCCAAGGGAACTCCAAAACCTCTTTATCAAGGACCGCCGAGAACACCAAAAAGTGATTAGAAAAGCCATAGAAAATGGGGAAATTATTATTTCAACAAGATATTTCTTCTCAACCATTGCTTACGGTATTTTAGATGGATTAGACTATCAGACTTTATTTAATCTCAATAAAGATTTTCTTTATCCCGATCAAATTTTTTTACTTGATTTACCCGCTCAAGTGGCGATAGCCAGACTGAAACTTAATAATGAAAAACCTGAGTATTTTGAAAAAGAAAAAAATCTCGCCATCGTCAGACAAAAATATTTAAAAATGTCTTCGGATCTTCCTAATTTCCAAGTCATCGATGCTAATCAAGATCGTCAATTCATAGCTAGGGAGATTAGAAATTCTTTAATCTTACCACTTGTTAATAATAAATATAAACATATAAATTAGCTGTTAGATATTATAGAGAATTAATTTTCAATTTCTAATATAGTGGTCATACTTTAAATTCAACTAAAAAGATTTTTAAATTTAATGGAACTGAAATTATTTCTATTTAAAAACCGTAAGCAGTTTTTGATTAAAA
>JACQAJ010000069.1 GCA_016195045.1 Candidatus Azambacteria bacterium
AGTCGTACTGACAGTACGGCGAGTGAGGAGCGGAGGTTTCAACGAAGAAATGCACCAAATGTGTAAGTTCTACACCTCTTTAAAAACAGTCCCACCTAGTAGAGGCTTATTAGGTTTTAAACTGACAATAAAGAACTCAAATAAGTTAAAAGTTTATAAAGTTCATCAAGTTCATCAAGTAATTATATTTAACTTTATAACTTTATAACTTTATAACTTTATAACTTTATGAACTTTCAACTGCCTATCTCGCTTGCCTTAGATAGGTTTTTTGTTACAATAATGAAACACACAACGCATAGCATGTTACGTTACACGCTATGTGTCATGCGTTTTTGGGGTGTGTAGCTCATTGGTAGAGCACTTCACTGATAATGAAGTGGCAGAAGGTTCGATTCCTTCCACACCCACCAAGCATAATATAAACACAAAACATTTAAGTGTTGTGTTACGTATTTTGTTTTTAATGTAATTTGACATAAAGGAAGGAGGTATACTAATGTTTAATAAAACTCAATTAAAAGAGTTTATTTCTTTACTATTAGGGAAAATTTCTTCGGCACTCAATCATTTATTAAAAGAAAAAAATCCTATAATACCTATAGAAAATAAGAGATCGATTTATCTTCAAGACGGCCCAAGAAATTTTTTTGTTTATTTCACTTATTACATTGGGGAAAGTCCTATTAAATGTAGTGAACCTAAATGTGGTGGATTTGTAGAAGATCCGCCACTCAAAAAGATACTTATTGAGATTAAAGATATTTATGTTGCCAATAGTTTACTAAATAAAGATCGTAGTCACTATAGTAATCTCCGCAACCAAATCACTGGAGAACTAGAGAAAGAATATAAAGCTGAACAATTATCTTTGATTCTTGGGGCTTTTTGCGATCTTCATTTAAGCGGATTTTTAAAAAAATATCCGCTTGGCCTTGGTACAAAAGAACCAATAGCCTCTAATGTACCTGGGTCAGAAGATGAAATGGAAGACTGAAAAGTAAAGTCTCGAAATAATAAAACTCCGCCGATCGGAGAAGATTTATACTTTACCTTGAAAATTAATAGAAAGGAGATGTTATGTCAAAAAAAGACTTACTTAATACAATAAGAGCCTTGTTTATGGTGTGTGAAATTGATGAGTTTACAATTTGCAAGGCTTTAGAAAAAAATTCCGAAATGATTGACGAGGTAGTGAAGCACAGGACAGGAGAGGCAGAATGGAGAATCGCAATTGATGGTATTGTTGTCCTGATCGAATCTGAACCAGAAATTGATTTATTTTCTATATCAATCTGTAACGAATTAAGTGGCTGAAATGAAATTGAATAAAAGAAAAGATTGGGATTCAATACCTAAGCCATCGAAGAGAAGTAGTGGGCTTAAGAATCTCGTCTCTTGTTAAAATAGTTAAAAACAATCTAGAAATTGTTTTTCGGCAGGTCTATAAAGGCCTGCCTTTATTTTCTTATAAAAAATCTGTTATTATTAATAATAATGTTATTTACTAAATTAAGAAATTTTATTATTGAGATCCTTTTTCCGGTTTTCTGTTTGGGTTGTCGGAAAGAGGGGATGGTCTTTTGTAGCGATTGTCTCGATAAAATTGAAATAAATAACAAACCTTTCTGTCCGGTTTGTAAATTTCGTCTGGCCAATGATAGGTCCTTTGTCGCCCCAGCTCCTCAGGATGACAACCTTGTTGTCAATTTCCATAGAAATTGCCGAGAAAAAACTAATTTAAAAAAGTTAATCGCCGCTGTTTCTTACAGCGATCCTTTAATCAAAAAATTAATCGATAACTATAAATATCAATTCATCAGAGAACTAAACCAACCCTTGTCTCAATTAATAATAAAATCTCTTAATTTCCCAGATGTCCGACATCCGGGAAATTATAAAGAAAAACAAGAAATTAATAAAAAATTACCTGACCTCTCTAAATTTATTATCACTGCCGTACCGTTACACAAAAGAAGATTACAGTGGCGAGGCTTTAATCAATCGGAACTGCTCGGGGAAAAAATTGGTCAACAGCTTAATATCGAATTTAAAGATATTCTAAAAAGAAATAAAAAGACTGACCCTCAAGTTAAACTTAGTTTTGAAAAAAGAAAAATTAACATGGAAGGAGCCTTTGTTATCAAAAATGGGATTAACCTCCATAAAAAAATCATTCTTCTAGTCGACGACGTCTATACCAGTGGCTCAACTATGAACGAATGCGCCAAAATCTTAAAAACTGCCGGCGCCAAAGAAGTCTGGGGAGTGGTGATTGCGAAATAGAAAAAATTTATCAAGCTACAAAATTTATAATAACAGACATAGATATTTACAAAATTTCCTTGACTTAAATTTAGATCAGAGTAATATCATTTACACATATTCTGAAGACAGTAAGTAGTTTGTTAGTTAAAAAAAGACTAATAAACTCTAAATCTTACCGAGGAACAGGTTAGTTAAAAGTCTCTAAAGTCCATCAAGTTTTTAAAATAAATGCTTTTTCTTTATAAACTTTCAACTTTATAACCTTGTAAACTAATTCTTTTTTTCCTCGGCGACCCTAAAGTCGCTTTTTATTTTTAATTTATGAATTTTAATAGATAAAATTATTCATAAATCTTAAATCGTAATTCTTAAATCTTAAATTTATTATGCCCGTTACCAAACAACAAAAACAAGAAATAATGATTGATTTAGAAAAGAAACTTAATGGTTTTAAGGCCATTGTCTTTTCTGATTTTACCGGAATTTCGGTTGAGAAATTTAGGGAATTAAGAAGAGAATTAAAGAAAGCTGGAGTTTATCTTAAGGTGAGTAAGAAAAATATTGTCGGAATCATTTTAAATAAACTGGGTTTTAAAGTAACGGAGGAGGGGAGACCGTTAGAAAAAAAATTTAAGGGCTCGGCTTCTTTGGCGGTTTCCTACAATAATGAATTAACCGTCGCCCAAATATTACATAAATTTTCTAAAAAAAATAGCACGATAAAAATTATTGGTGGGATTGTCGATAATAAAATTATGACCGCCGAGGAAATGATTGTTCTGGCCAAACTACCATCGAGAGAGGAATTAATTATGAAATTAATGTTTACTTTAAAATTTCCACTGACTAAATTAGCTATGACACTTAATGAAGTTAGTAAGAAAAAGGTCGCCTAAATGTAAGTTAAAAGTTATAAAGTCCATCAAGTTATAAAGTCCATCAAGTAATTGTATTTAACTTTATAACTTTATAAACTTTCAACTTTATAACTGATTATTATGAATGAAATAATTGAAAAAATTGAAAAAATGACAATTCTTGAGATCAACGAATTAGTCAAAGCCATGGAAGAAAAATTTGGAGTCAATGCCAATATGATGATGTCATCTGGACCCGCTGCTGATGCTGGTGAAGTTAAAGTAGAAGAAAAATCTTCGTTTGGTGTTGAATTAAAAGCGGCTGGTGACGCTAAAATTCAAGTCATTAAAGCCATTAAAGAAATAACTGGTTTGGGCTTAAAGGAATCTCAAGACATAGTTAATGCTGCTCCTAAAATTGTCAAAGAAGGATTAAGTAAGGCTGATGCTGAAGAAATGAAGAAAAAATTAGAAGCCGTCGGTGCCGTGGTGGAACTCAAATAAGTTAAAAGTTAATAAAGTTCATAAAGTTCAATACAATTACTTTATAACTTTCAACTTTATAACTTTACAAACTAACAAAAGACCTATTTAAGATAAGTGATGAAAATCATTTGTATTAGATAGGTTTTTTGGTAAAATAAGTCTGGTTCTTAGATTGTCAAAGGTCAAGGGTCAGTAGTCAATTGTTCCTTTAAGCGTCCTTAGCTCAGTGGTAGAGCGTTCCGTTCACATCGGAGAGGCCGTAAGTTCGATCCTTACAGGACGCACATATTCTATTACTGCCTTATATCATCCATCTTGATTTTTTTATTAAAGAAATTTTCAATTGAAAAATATGGTAAAATGAATTATTATTAATTTAATGTATAAAGAAAAAAATAATATTGCTTTTATAGATGGTCAAAATTTATATTTTGGTACAACTAAATGTAATAATTGTGCTCAAAAATTGGGATTACAGATTAAAGATATAAATTTATCAAATTGTACTTGTAGAAAAGCATGGAAAGTAGATTTATCTAAATTTCGCATCTATTTATCTGAAAATTACAGTATCAGAGAGGCTTACTATGTTTTAGGTTATTTGGATGAAAAAAACGATAATCTATACAGAGAAATTCAAAAAGCTGGTTTTATTGTTTTATTTAAGGAACATCATGTTAAACTAAGATCGGACAAAAGAGGAAATGTTGATACTGATATAGTCTTTGAAATAATGAAAAATGTGGTTGAAAATAATTTTAATAAAATAATTCTTGTATCCGGAGATGGAGATTATAAAAAACTAGTCTATTATTTAGTTGAAAGAAATAAATTCTGTAAAATATTATTTCCTAATAAACAATTTGCCTCTTCTCTATACAATGCATTAGGATCAGAATATTTTGATTATTTAGAGAATATAAAAACTTATATAAAACAAAAAGAAAAGGGCTCCTAAGGCACTTAAACCCTTCGGATCCCTCTTCATATTGATATGATTATTATATAAGATTTCTGGTATAGATGCAACTATTAATTGGAGTTTAGGCGATTTAGAGTTTTAATAATTATGAATTTTACTAAACGCGATCTGCCCAAAAAATCGGAAAATTTGTCGGACTGGTATAATAAGGTTATTTTATCGGCCGAATTAGTTGATCATGGACCAGCCAAGGGAACGATGATTTATCGACCCTACGGTTTTGCTATTTGGGAACTAATTCAGAAAGAACTTGATAGATTAATAAAAGAAAAAGGTATCAGTAACGCTTATTTCCCATTATTTATCCCTGAATCATTGATTAAAAAAGAGGAATCCCATATCAAAGGTTTTTCACCAGAATTAGCCGTCGTGACCATTGGTGGGGGAGAGGCACTAGAAGAAAAATTAGTTATCCGACCAACTAGCGAAACTATTATCTATGAAGCCTATTCTCGCTGGATTCATTCATGGCGAGATTTACCCTTAATGATTAATCAATGGGCTAATGTTGTCCGTTGGGAAAAAAGAGCCTATCCTTTTTTGCGCACCACTGAATTTCTTTGGCAAGAAGGCCATACCGCTCATGGGAATCACGAAGAATCATCTGCTCTGGTTTTATGGGCCATTAAAATGTATGCCCAAGTTTATCAAGAATTATTGGCTTTGCCGGGATATCTTGGCAGAAAATCAGAATCAGAAAAATTTGCCGGCGCTGACTTGACGCTCACTTATGAATGTTTAATGCCCGAAGGAAAAGTTTTACAAAATGGGACTTCTCATGATCTTGGTCAAAATTTTTCTAAAACTTTTGATATTAAATTCCAAGACCAAGAAAATAAAACCGATTATGTTTGGCAAACTAGCTGGGGACTGTCCACTCGATCAATCGGCGGATTGATTATGACTCACGGTGATGATCAGGGCTTGATTTTACCACCTCGTTTAGCCCCCATCCAAATCATTATTTTACCAGTAAAATTAGAAGAAAAAATTCTTGGGGCTTGTCGAATTATTAAAGAGAGTTTAGAAAGAGCGGGAACGAGAGTCAAAATTGATGAACTAGAAACAGTTACCCTAGGATCAAAAATCAATACCTGGGAATTAAGAGGCGTTCCCTTAAGAATAGAAATTGGCTCCAAGGAGGTTGAAAATAAAACTGTGACGATGGCCAGACGAGATACTGGTGAAAAATTAAATTTTCCAATTGATCAGTTGGTGGAAAAAGTCAGTGAGCTTTTAAATCAAATTCAAACTAATCTTTATGACCGAGCCGAAAAATTTCTCCAAGATAATACTAAAGAGGTCTATACTTACGATGAATTTAAGAAAATAATGCTGGGGGAACGAGGCTTCGTCTCTGCTTTTTGGTGCGAATCAGAACAGTGCGAGAAGATGATCAAAGAAGAAACTAAGGCCAGTACGCGATGTCTGCTCTTAGATGCTCAAGAACAACAAGGACTCTGTATTTACTGTCAAAAACCAGCTCAACATCAGTGGCTTTTTGGACAAGCCTACTAGGTTTATTCCTTGATACTTTTCTATGAAATTCACATCTTTTCAGCTATGATTGCGTCAGACTTTATAAAAACTATCTCACCGTAGCGTGCTACGGCTCAATAGTTTTTATTTTGTCTTCCTTATCTCGCACGAAAATATGTAAATTTCATTACGAAAATTATCAAGGAATAAGCCTATTTTATAATTTTCATTTTGCCATTAAATTTATACTTATGAAAACCTCTTCCGCGATTCAACTCGTCATTCACAACTATTCTCAACAATTTTTCAAAGATTGGCGTTTGACCATACCGGTCTTCTTTTTGATTGGAATTGGTACTATTCTTATATTTTATGTCCCACCATTAATTATTGCTAAACTCTTAACGCTTTTAACGACCAATCAATTTTCAAATAATCAAATAATTTATTTAATTGTTTTTTTAGGAAGTGTTTGGCTGTCAGGCGAACTTTTTTGGAGAATAGGTGAACATCTTAAAATAAAAATTCAGACTAACGGGAGAAGAACTCTTGGTATAGAGGCCATCAATTTATTGCTGGAAAAGGATATTGCCTTTTTTCATGATAATTTTTCTGGAACTCTAACTTCCCGTGTTGGACGTTACGGCACAGACTATTCAAACATCGTTGAGATATTAATTTACCAAGTATTTTCTCAGATTCTAGCTATTGTGTTTATCACGGTTATACTCTGGCATTACAGCCCAATCTTAGTTTTTATGCTTTTTGGTTTAACGATTCTAGCTTTCATATCAATTTTGCCACTAATTAGAAGAAGAAAAGCAATGGTTATGGCTAGAGAAACTGCTCATTCTGCCTTGCATGGTTATACCGCTGATATCATTGGTAATATCGAGACCGTCAAATCTTTTGCTCATGAAGATTTTGAGATCATTAATCACCAAATAAAAGTCGAAGATCATGCGGAAAAATTTAAAAAGGCTGAAAATTACCAAAATTTATATATTAATTCTCTGATTTCACCTTTTTATGTTTTTACTAATGTTTTGGGGATAGCCGTGGCAATTTTTATCAGTCGTCGAGGGATTTTACCTTTTGAGGCTACTTTTGTAACTTTCTCTTATTATTCTAGATTTACTCTTCTTGTTTGGGAATTCAATCACATCTATCGAGGTATTGAAGGTAACATCACGGAAGCGGCTCAATTTACCGAGCTTCTTCTCGAACCTCCGAAAGTTCTTGATCAAGCTAATCCTAAGAAATTTGTTTTAAAAGAAGGTAAAATCGAATTTCAAGCTATGGGTTTTGCTTATCATAAAGAACATTTCCAACAAGGTCTCGCCTTGCAAGGCGAGACCTTGTTTAATAACTTTAATCTCAAAATCAAGAAAGGAGAAAAAATTGGTTTGGTTGGTCATTCGGGCGGTGGTAAAACAACTATTACGAAATTACTTTTAAGATTGATAGATATTCAGGGTGGCCAGATTCTTATCGATGATCAAAATATTGCGGAGATCAGTCAACATGATTTACGAAGAGTCATTGCTTATGTTCCTCAAGAACCGATTATGTTTCATCGATCAATTTTAGATAATATTCGTTATGGTCAATTAGACGCTTCAGTGGCCGAAGTTCACCAAGCTGCCCACATGGCTAATGCGACTGAATTCATTGAAAAATTGCCTCATACCTATGAAACCTTGGTTGGAGAACGGGGGATTAAATTATCAGGTGGCCAAAGACAACGGATCGCCATTGCCCGAGCGATGTTAAAAAATGCACCGATTTTAGTCCTGGATGAAGCCACTAGCGCCCTCGATAGCGAAAATGAGAAATTAATTCAACAAGCACTCTGGAAATTAATCGAAGGTAAGACCACTATCGTCATTGCTCACAGACTAAGCACCATCCAAAAAATGGATCGCATTGTTGTCTTAGAAAGAGGGATAATTTCCGAAGAGGGAAGCCATCAAGAACTTTTACTGAAAAAGGGAGTCTATTTTAATCTCTGGCAACATCAAAGTGGGGGATTCTTGGAAGATTAGAACGTTCTATTTGTTCTAATTGTTTATAAATTAGAAATAGAAAAATAAGTAATATCTAATTTATTATCAAATACCGTGATTTGCAATAAATTTTTGTGAGTGCTATATTGAGAATATGAATAATGTCACTTTACCAAAAAATCAATATATGCGAATTGTAAATACACAAGAAAAACTTCGTGGTGATTTAGCTCGCTTACAAAAAATAGTTTCTTATATAACTCAAGATGAGGTCAATGATCTTTATATAACCAGGCTAAAAAAAATAGAAAAAGGGCTTTCTACTGACAAGTGTATTAAGTTTAAAACTACAAATGAAATTAGGAAATTCTTTAGAACTCTTTAATTATGGAAAGTAATAAAAAAATGGACTTTATTTTTTCTTTGGAATTTAAGAAAATTCTAGAAAAGATGTCTAAAAAGGATAAATCAGGACTGAAGAAAATAGAAAATCAAGTATATAAGATAATCTCAAACCCACTTATTGGTAAACCCCTTCGAAATGTTATGAAAAACTATCGACGAACTCATCTTGGATCTTTTGTCTTAATCTATAAAATAGAAAATGAAGAAATAACGTTTATGGATTATGGTCACCATGATCAGATATATAAAAACATTCTTTTACTTAAGAAGTTTGTTTTTAATATGTAATAGGCAAAAATGAAACGCAACATTGTTTTTCTCTATCTTTATTGGCATTTTGTGGAATTAACGCAATTCATTATTTATGTTTGGTCAAATATTGTTTTTTTTATCTTTCATTATTTTACTATTTAT
>JACQAJ010000070.1 GCA_016195045.1 Candidatus Azambacteria bacterium
AAATTTGGCTCGGTAATACTCTTCAATAAATTTTCCAAATACCTCTTTTTTGGTTTCCATTTTCATAGAAACACGGTAACCTATTTATTAAATATCCAGTAGTATTTGGGTAACATTTATTATTAGCTATAGCGGTTCTTAATTTTAGCTTGCACAAAATTAACTTGTATGTTAATTTTAGTTTATGACTTATATCTATAGATTTCAAGAGAAAAAACTTCGGGAATTACTTAAAAATCCTGAAATTATAGCCGTGACTGGCCCAAGGCAAGCAGGTAAAACAACCCTGATTTCACATGTCTTAGATACCTTACCTAATAGCGCTTATTATACTTTTGATAATATTCAAATGGCAAAACAATTTACTGATTCCCCCGATGCTTTTTTTGAACGTTACATGCAAGGGAAAGAAATCGTCTTTTTGGATGAAATTCAATATATTCCCGATGGCGGTAAAATTTTGAAATATTTATACGATACTAAGTGCTCTTTCGTAAATAATTTACAGAAGAGTCCTAAAAAGGGAGTAAAAATTATTGTTTCGGGATCTTCGGCTCCGGAAGTTTCTCTTCAGTCACTAAAATATTTAGTTGGTCGGGTTTCAATCATAGAAGTCTTGCCATTATCATTGTCGGAATATATTAATTATCGTGATCCAAAATTATTTGAAATGATCTTAGCCGGTCAATCTGTCCGAGTGTTTACTGGTGATTTACAAAAGTTTACCAGTGAATATCTGATTTATGGTGGTTACCCTCGGGTAGCGATAGGCGTAACTCATGATGAAAAAATAACAGTTA
The DNA here is from genome assembly GCA_016195045.1 of Candidatus Azambacteria bacterium. Lineage (GTDB taxonomy): Bacteria > Patescibacteriota > Minisyncoccia > GWC2-36-17 > JACQAJ01 > JACQAJ01. The sequence continues at coordinate 801 of JACQAJ010000070.1, forward strand.
TTCAAAATATTGTCCAAACTCTATTATTAAAAGAGATTCGTGATTTGGCTGGTCTGGCTGATAATGATAAATTACAAAAATTGATTAAGTCACTAGTTTTGATGCAAGGTGGTCTGATTGAGTATAAAAAACTTTCCGAATTGACTGGATATTCTTTTGATTCAGTAAAAAAATATATAACGATACTTGAGCAAACTTACATCATTCATAAAGCCATTCCTTACTTCACTAATAAATTAAAAGAAATGGTGAAAAGTCCTAAGATTTATTTTTTTGATTTAGGGATTAGAAACTATCTGATTGATGATTTTCGTGGTTATGATTTACGATTAGACAAGGGCGGTATGCTCGAAGCTTTAATGGCTAATCATTTACAATCCAGACAAAAACCTTTATATTTTTGGCGTAGTAAGTCTGGGTCAGAAGTGGATTTTATTAAGATACTTCCGGAAAATAATATTGAAATTTTTGAATGCAAATGGAGTTTCGAAGCTCTTAAGCAAGAAACTATAACGAATATTAAAAAGTTATATACTATTTCAGATTCTAAAATTATTTCCTTTATTCCCTCCACTTCAAAATCTTCTGTCGCTATTTGGGAGGTGATAAATTAGTGAGTAGTGAGTAGTGAGTAGTAGAATTAATTTCCAATTTCCAATTCCTAATGAAATATCTAATGATAAAATGTTCAATTAGTCATTTAAGAATTTAAAATTTCATTAGAAATTAGGTATTAGAAATTATTTCGTACAAAATTTAGACTCTTCTACTTTCTATTTACTACTTTCTATTTACTACTTACTATTTTCTAATTCAAGGCTGCGTAGCTCAATGGCAGAGCAGGCGTTTCATAAGCGCACGACAGAGGTCCGATTCCTCTCGTAGCCACCAGAAATTAGGTTGTAGGGCGTAGGTTTTTAATTTGATTTATTCAGAGAGAGAATATAATATTTATTTAATTATATGGGCCGGTGGAGCAGCCTGGAGTGCTCGTCTCCTTGTCACGGAGAAGGTCACGGGTTCAAATCCCGTCCGGCCCGCAAAAGTTCTCGCTTTAGCGGGAATTTTAAAAAGAAGGAGGTGGGGCGATGAAAATATGCCCATATTGTCAAAAGGAGATTAAAAGAAGTCAACCTCAAATTAGTAAAATGCTTTTAGGGGGGGATGATTGCAACATATCATCTAAAATGCGTAGTACAAACAATTCAATTGAAAGGGGGATAAGATGAGTAAGATAATGATTTGTAAAGGATGTAACGGGATCAAATTTGCCCTAATGGTTTTTCATCATAATAAGATACAAGCTATTTGTGAGAGTTGTTCAATAGCCTTTAATGTAATTACTTACGCGAGGAATTTACGGCAAAAACATAGGAAGGGGGTTAAATTTACTAATGATCATTGCAATTTAGGGTAAAAAAACCCTTAAGGGAAGAAAAAAATGGAGGGGTCTAGTTTTGTATTAGCCCCTCCATCCAAGAAATTTTGAATTTTGAATTTTGAATTAACTCAGAATCTAGAATCTAAAATTTAAAATTTCTACTATGTCCAAATTTTATATTACGACCTCAATTGCTTATGTTAATGCCGATCCCCATATTGGCCATTGTTTAGAATATGTTCAGGCCGATGTGGTGGCGCGCTACCATAGAATAAAAGGGGACGAGGTTTTTTTCTTAACGGGAACTGATGAGCAAAGTCTCAAGAATGCCCAAGCGGCCGAGAAGGCCGGTTTGTCAGTGGAAGATTTAGTAATGAAATATTATCAAAGATTTAAGGAAATTGGCCGTCTCTTGAATATTTCCGTTGATGATTTTATTCGAACCACCGAAGGGCGACACATCAAGGGAGCGCAGAAATTATGGCTGGCTTGTCAAAAGGATATCTATAAAAAAACTTATCAAGGACTTTACTGTGTTGGTTGCGAAGAATTTTATCAAGAGGCAGAGTTAGTCGATGGTTTTTGCCCAGATCATCAGGTCAAACCGGAATTAATTAAAGAGGAAAATTATTTTTTTCGACTCTCGGCTTATCAAGACCAGATTAAAAAAAATCTGGAAAGTGAGGTCATCGAAATTATTCCTCGTTTTCGGAAAAATGAGATTTTAAGTTTTATTGATCGAGACTTGGAAGATATTTGTATTTCGCGATCCCGGGAGCGGTCTCGAGGTTGGGGAATTGATGTGCCCGGTGATCCGACTCAAAAAATGTGGGTTTGGTTCGATGCTTTAAGTAATTATATTAATGCTTTGGGTTATAGTGGTGATGAGAATAATTTTGATCAATGGTGGCAAAAAAACGATGATAAACTGCATATGATTGGCAAAGGAATTTTAAGATTTCACGCTCTTTATTGGCCGGGGTTATTGCTTTCGGCTAATCTCGCTTTGCCTAAAAAGATTTTTGTTCATGGATATTTAACTATCGAGGGTCAAAAAATGTCTAAAAGTTTGGGTAATGTGATTGATCCTTTCGAACTGATTAAAAAATATGGGACTGATCCCGTTCGTTATTATCTTCTCAGAGAATTTTCCTCTTTTCAGGATGGTGATTTTTCTATCGGTCGTCTGGAGAAACGATATCAGGATGATCTCGCTCATGGTTTAAGTAATCTAATTCATCGGGTCTTGAGCTTAGTTTGGAATAATAGAGGATTATTTAATTTAGAAAAATTAAGTCTTGACGCTGGTCATTCCCGCCCCGCAAAGCGGGGCGGGAATCTAGATTCAAGGAAAATTCTGGATCCCCGCCTACGCGGGGATGACAAAATAAAGACCATAGAAACCTACAACAATCTCTTGGAAAACTTTGAATTTAATAAAGTCTTAGATTTAGTTTGGACAGTTATTAAAGAAACTGATCAAAAGATCGATCAATTAAAAATTTGGGAATTAGCTAAAACCGATAGCGAGAAATTTGTTTTGGAGTCAGTCAGTTTAATTGAATCTTTCTATTTCATCGCCTATTTATTAAAACCATTTTTACCCGAGACTAGCGAAAAAATTCTGGAACTCATCAAGATGGATAAAGAGCCAGTGCCGTTGTTTAAGTAAAAGTTGGGACTAGGATTAAAAGGCTATAGTTACTCATTAAATCAAAATGTAAATATCAAAGATCAAAATTACAATGTAAAATGTTAAAATTATTTTTCAATTAATTTTTAGATTTTTATCTGTCATTTTAAATTTTGATTTTTAAATTTTGATTTTATTAAGTTATCCACATTTTAAAAATTGACATAAGTGTTATATTTATTTTTATGTAACTTGAAAATTTTTTTTAACACCGAGTAATCGGTATAACGAAGGGAGGAAAATAGGATGCAAGCGTTAGGACAGCACTTGTTGGTAGAATTACGAGATTGTAACAAACAGATTTTAAACGACATTGAAAAAACGCGGGAGTTCATGGTGGATGCGGCAAAAGAGGCCAGAGCAACCGTGATCGGCGCCCACTTCCACGAATTTAGCCCGCATGGCATTAGCGGTGTCGTCATTATCGCAGAGTCTCATCTTTCTATTCACACTTGGCCCGAATATGGATACGCGGCCGTGGACGTCTTTACCTGCGGCGAGGTGTTACAGCCTTCCGTCGCAGCCGATTATCTGGTCAAAAAGTTTGAGTCCAAAAACCCCTCTCTGATAGAGGTCAAGCGGGGGACCCTAACGTTAGAAGATGGCGAAACACTTCGTCATAAACCATCGGAATCCAAATTGCCACCCAGGTTGGCTGGGTATGCAAATCTAGTATCTGGTGAGGAGGGTGTACCAGATTATGTGGGGAAGTATTAGACCGCGGAATAGCCGCGATTTCGCAATAAGGGGAGGACTCACAATGGTCCTCCCCTTAATCATTTTTATACCTTCTTGAATTGTATGTTCAAGCTACTGAACATAATTCACAGTTAATTAATTATGTTCTATATTTTCTAATATATTTTCTAATCATAACTTCTAGCTTCTAATTTTCTAAGTTCGAATAAAATTCTGTCACATCTTCATTGGCATCTAGGGCGTCGAACAGTTTTTCGAGTTCGGTTTGTTGTTCAGGGGTAACGGTTACGGGATTTTTGGCTTGGTATTGGCCGTCTTTAATTTCAAACATCCATTTAACGGAACCGGGACCGCCCAAATTAGCGTCAAATTTCGAGAGGAGATGTTTGATTTCGGCGATGGTTCGATTACGACTATCGGTAATGGCTTCGATAATTAAGGCCACGCCACCAGGGGCCCAACATTCCATGACCAATTCTTCTAGTTTTTCTTCGGCGCTTTTTTGGATGGCTCGATCAATATTTTCTTTGGGCATATTAATCTCTTTGGCTTTGAGAATAATATCTCTTAATCTGGCGTTATTTTTGGGATCCATGCCAGTCTTAGCGGCCGCCGAAATTAATCGCACCATAACCGAAAAGGTTTTTGATCTTTTAGCATCGGTAACCGCTTTTTTATTTTTAATTTGTGACCATTTACTGTGTCCAGACATAAATTAGCTTGTAGGTTTTTTTTGGGTTGATCATTTTTTTTTGAATTCAACCTAATAAGCTACAAACTACTAATTACAAACTAGCTTCTATTTTTTATTTAAAATTTTTATTTTGTAAAACCTATAACTCTTTTTGATTTTTCCTCCTGTATTAAAAGACTTTTAAGTATATCAAAAACTTCCTTTAATTTTTTATCATATTTCTTTTCCATGTTTTCTACTTTTTCTCTTAACTCTTTATTGGTTAATAGTAATTCTCTTAATTTAGTAAAGGTTCTTATAATTTGAATATTTACTTGTATGGCCCTACTACTATTTAAAACACTCGAAAGCATAGCAACACCTTGTTCTGTAAAAACGTATGGTAAATATTTTCTATGTTGACCACGACCACTCTCTAAGGTCCCAATTTGTGACCTTAGACTGGGTACCATAAATTGAGCCTTCCATGTATCTGATTCTTGTTTATTAAGTTGAAACATAAAATCAACAGGAAATCTATTAAGATTTCTTTTCACTGCTTGATTAAGAACTTTAGTTTCAACCTCATATAATTCAGCAAGATCTTTGTCTAACATTACCTTTTTACCCCTAATCAAAAATATCCTATTGATAATTCGTTCACTCGGTATTGTAATAAGATTTTTAGTCATTGTTTAAGAATTTTGTTTTATTTTTTATTTAAAATTCTCAACGCTTCTTTGATTCGGCCTTCGATGGTGGTAATTTTTTCGGAGACTTCGCTAAGACTTTTTCTGGATTGAGCATCACTGTAACCGAGTGAGATCAAAGCACTACAAGCATCACTATCAGACAGAAGATTCATCTTGGGGCTAATACCAGTTTTAATCAACTTTTCTTTTAAGTCAATAATTATTTTCTCCGAAATTTTTCGACCAATGCCCGGAATTTGAGTAATAAATTTAGCATCATTTTTAATAATAGCCGCGACGACGGCATCAACGCCGATAGTGGAAATAATATTGAGAGCGTGCGAGGGGCCGACCCCAGAAACCGAGATCAGTTGTTCAAAGAGAGTCAGTTCCGGTTTAGCTAAAAAGCCATAAAGATCTTGAGCATTTTCTCGAATATAGAGTTTAGTAAAAAGTTTGACTGGTTCGTCTATTTTAAAATTTTCTAAACTAGATTTGGTGACAAAAACTTTATAACCAAGGCCATTGGTATTTACGATAATATATTTCTCTGCAATATCTTCGATTTTTCCAGTAATGGTGGCAATCATAAAATTAGGTTGTAGGTTATTAGGTGGTAGGGTTTTAGGAAAATCAAAAATTAAAAATCAAAACGTAAAATGACAATGCAAAATTTTAAAATTATTTTTTGATTTTTACGAATTCATTTTGACATTTTAATCTGCGCCCTGTTTGTCCAAGAGCTCAAGCGATCGGCAACAAACAGTAGTGCAGAGCTGAAAGCTCGGCGTATTTTGATCTTTGATTTTTGCATTTTGATTTTAATCTTGGTCAATTGTCAATTGTTTTTTCTTGGTTTTTCCTAAATGATTATAGGCGTCTTCAGTGACCACTCGACCTGATGGGGTTCTGGTAATAAAGCCAATCTGTAATAAAAAAGGTTCATAAAGTTCTTCAATAGTTTCGCCTTCTTCTCCCGAGATAGCGGTTAAGGATTTGATTCCCACGGGACCGCCATTAAATTTATCAATAATTATTTCTAGGATTTGACGGTCGGTTGTTTCGAGACCGCGATGATCAATGTCCATTAATTTCAAAGCCGCCTGAACAATTTCAATATTAATCTTTTTATTATCTTCATTTTTGAGTTGGACTTGAGCAAAGTCGCGAATTCGTTTTAATAATCGATTGGCCACTCGAGGTGTTTTTCGGGCGCTGATCGCTAAGAGTTTTATGCCGTCATCTTCAACGACGATATCAAGAAGCTTAGCCGATTGTTTAATAATTTTTTCTATTTCTTCATCGGAGTAAAAATCAAGATGGTAAGTAGCGCCGAAACGACTGCGGAGTGGTGAGGAGAGAAGTCCAATTCTGGTGGTGGCGGCCACTAAAGTAAATTTCGGTAAGGGAATTTGAATCGTTCGGGCGCTGGGTCCTTTGCCGATAATAATATCCAAGACGCTACTTTCCATGGCGGGGTAAAGAATTTCCTCAATCATTTTATTAAGTCGATGGATTTCATCAATAAA
>JACQAJ010000068.1 GCA_016195045.1 Candidatus Azambacteria bacterium
AATAACTGGGTCGATCAAACTATTAAGGATATTCACCAATGCTTGATGGGCAATAACCTACCATCTTGTTCGTCGGGCTGTGATTATTGTCTCTATCGAAAGGCGGCTAGGGAAATAGAATTATCTTAAAGCTCAGATAGATCCACACTCCTAAATATTACTTCTGATCGTCCGGAGTCGTTAATTGAGATTTAAGATTTATCATTTTTAATTTTTCACTTTGATTTTTGATTTTCTTAGATTGCCGCACTGGTAACCTATGATTATTGGTTGGCAATGATAAGGGTGTAAAAAGTTATTCTTAAGGTTTATTTGTTGCTCAAGCCACTGAACATAATTCACACTCAATTAATTCCGTTTCAATCTTGTCGTCTATCTAGACGATCGTCAACTTAGACGACAAAGAGAAATTTGACAAAAAAATTGACAGAAAATTCGACATGCCGGTCTATTGTAAAAAACTCAATTTACTGTAAAATAATCACCATGAATAACAATTTAACAGAACAAACATTAGTCCTCTTAAAACCAGATGCACTTGATCGGGGTATTGTTGGTGAGATTATTACTCGTTTTGAACGGCTGGGAGTGAAAATAGTTGGTCTCAAACTTCTAATTTCAGCCGAAGATACGGCGATGAAACACTACAATGAAGATTTAGAGCAAAGAAAAGGAAAAAAAATACGTGATACTATGATAAAACTTATTACCTCTGGGCCAATTGTTGTTCTAGTTTTAGAAGGCATTGATGTTATTGAGGTTACCAGAAAAATGGTTGGAGCCACTGAACCAAAGTCAGCGGCCCCTGGTACTATTCGAGGTGATTATGCTCATATGTCGTATCACTATGCGGATCAAAAGGGTATTGGTGTTTTCAATCTTATTCACGCTTCTACTTCTCTTGAAGAGGCTATCTTAGAGATTAATCTCTGGTTTAAACCAGAAGAGCTAGTATCACATACTCCTGGTTATACCAAGATGACTTTACATGAATAATTATGCCGGAGCTGAAAGCGACGGCTTCCATTCCGACAAAAGACCTGTTAATAACTTCCCTCTCAAAAGTCAATATAAAAATTTATTTAATTAGTGCTAATATTTTCCTCTTGTATTTTTTTTAGCTGAGGGATATCATTGGGTTGTAAGTTAACTGCTTTTAAAATCTTTTTTCAAATTTAGACAAGTAATATAGAAATAAGGGGACTTATATCGTTAGGTCTTGCGGGATCTAGTTGCGGTCTCCATAATTTAAACAGACTAAATTTTTGAAATTAGATAAAAGCGGTTAATTTATTTTTATATGGTCCCCAACAGGGGATTTTTTAATGTTTGTTTAAATTTTCCGTCAGGAAAATATAGCTACAAATATTAATTCCGATAATAACGAACGAAGTGAGACATTATCGAAATGGGCTGGAAATATCGTGTGGTCTTATATTTATCCCACAAGATTGAGCTCTCCCTACGGGTTCAACTCGTTTGGTCAAGATAGGGACTATCTTTTTTATGGAGGACACTGGTAAAATATTTGATTCGATCAGGGTTTTTAAGCTCTTTTTTGAATTGTTTCATGGTGCTGATTATTTCGTCGCAACGATTAATACTAAATTTTTGCGCCGCTCTAATTAAAAAACTAAAGTGTTTTCGACCACCGAAATATTCATAATGGCGATCAGCAAAATCTTGAAATTGGTTGTGGATCATAAGAAATAGCTTATTAGTTTGTAGGTTGTAGGTTGTAGGTTGTAGGTTGTAGGTTGTAGGTTTGAAATCAATATTTTGAAGTTGAATTTCGTTTCGAAACCCAATTTCTTCAGATTGAATTTTAACATTTTACATTGTCATTTTCCATTTTGATTTTTAATTTTTGATTTAGTTCTTAGAATTTGCTTTCAGAATAGCTTTTTGCTATAGTCATTTTATGCAAAATAAATATTTTAGACAACTTGGTTTAGTAGTTTTTGGGCTAGTGCTTTTGGTGGTAGTTTTTAATTTCGGATTTTATTTTGGTAAAAATAGTATTCCAGCGATTGATCGGATTTTGGGCGTTTCTAATAAAAAGTTTACTCCAGAAAATAAAATTATTGGCGATTTATCTTCCTTTGGCAAATCAGATTTATCGAGTGTGGACTTTAATATTTTTTGGGAAAGTTGGAAACTTATTGAGGATAATTGGGTTAATAGAGATAAAATCAATCGTCAAGATTTGGTTTATGGATCTGTGGCGGGTTTAGTAAAATCATTAAATGATCCGTATACCGTATTTTTTAACCCGACGGAATCAAAAAAGTTTATTGAAGATGTTTCTGGTAGTTTTGGGGGGATTGGGGCCGAGGTCGGGATTAGAAAAAACCAGCTTTTAATTGTTGCTCCTTTAAAAGATTCGCCAGCGGAAAAAGCTGATTTAAGAGCTAAAGATCGAATTTTAAAAATTGATAAGAAAGCAACTCAGGATTTAACTATTGAAGAAGCGGTCGCTTTGATTCGAGGGGAAAAAGGTACAGAAGTGACTCTTTTAATTGATCGTGATGGTTTCGAGAAATTGAAAGAATTTAAAATTAAACGGGATATTATTAAGGTGCCAGTTCTTAAATCAGAAATTAAAGATGGGGTCGCAATAGTCAGTATGTACTCTTTTAATCAGGAATTATTAACTGAATTTAAAAAAGCTTCGAAAGAGATAATTAAGTCTGGGGTTAAAAAAATAATTATTGATTTACGGAATAATCCTGGCGGTTATTTGGATGTCGCTCAAGAAATTGGAAGTTACTTTTTGCCTTTAGGAAAAGTTATCACGATTGAAAAATATGCTAACGACGAAA
>JACQAJ010000071.1 GCA_016195045.1 Candidatus Azambacteria bacterium
ATAATTCCTAATAGTCTAATGGAAAAACTTATATCTACTCATCATCACAACGTATCCATCTGTCATTTCTGCGTAGGTGGGCATTCAGATTCAACTCATAATTTTAAAGATTTAGTTAAGTTTTTGAAACGAATTTTAGTTTTAAAAGAATTAGACAGTCGATATAATCTAAACAAGAAATTACTGTTAGAGCAGTTGGCGCTAGATTAGGTTGTGGGTTGTAGGTTGTAGGTTGTAGGTGATAGAAAAAGAATAATTCAAAAATTAAAAATCAAAATGACAATGTAAAAATTTAAAATTATTTAATTACGAATTATTTCAATTAATCCATAATTTTCTAATTTTACACTGTCATTTTCCATTTTGATTTTTAAATTTTGATTTAATTACGATTGCCACGCCCCCGCAAAGCGGGGGCTCGCAATGACAAAGAACCTCCGGGTTTAATAAAAAACAAACACTTGACAGAATTCTATATTTGTGCATAATAAGGAGGGTATAGAGTAAAAAATTCTTAATTCTTAAATCTTAAATCTAAAGCCTAATCTTATGAAATTATTTTTTATCGTTTTTACAATTTTTTTGGTGATGGTGATCTTGTTTGCGGGGATTCCAACGCTGATTAACGGTTTTCCTTATCATTCAGGCAGTCAAAAGGCTGGTGTTTTTAAGTCTTCTGATAGTGGTTCCAGTTGGGATTTGAAGGCTAATACTAATGTCGCTGTTCGTACAAGTACTAGCGCTAATAATACTAGCTTGCGAGACCGAAGTAATTTTGGTGAAGCGGAGACTCGTCGGAAGATTGGTAATCGTCAGGTGGCCACAATTGGTGTTGCTATTGATAAGAATGTAGATCGTATGGAGTTTAGCTCTGGGCGTTCCAATACCGAGATTAGTAATACTAACACCGCTTTCAAAAAAGAGATTTTTGATATTGCCCTTGATCCTCAAAATTCCAAAAATGTTTATTTAGGGACTAAGGGGGCTGGTTTAGTGATTGCTTCTGATTCTGGCGAGACTTGGGTGCCCGTGATTGATTCGACCAAAGAACTTGATCCTAAAGCTAATATTAATAAAGTTTTAATTAATCCCAAGGATCATGGTATTATTTATCTGGTCGTTTTTCAGAAAAATTACGGAATGATTTTAAGATCTAAAAATAGCGGATATTCTTTTGAAACTATTTATATTACGGCGGGCATTGGTCAAGAAATTACCGCTTTAGCGGCTAATCCAGCCGATCCTGATTTAATTTATTTTGGAACCTCTAATGGCGGTCTTTTTGAGAGTAATAATGCCGGTGATTCCTGGAGAGTTTTACGTTGGTTTAATTCAGCAATTAATGTTATTCTTCAATCAAAGAATAGTTTTTTTATTGGAACAAGCAGTGGATTATTTAAAACTACTGATCGGGGTCGAACATTTTTGGAATTAAATAAGAAATTAAGTAAATTAGATAATAACGCCAGTCATATTTTTGCCATGTCTATTGACAGGGTAAATCCCAATATTATTTATTTAGGGACTAAATATGGGTTATTACGTTCTAAAAATAGTGGTTCTAGTTTTTCTTTAGTTAATGGTTTAATGCCAGTTAATTCTTTACCTATTGGAGCTATTGAGATTAGTCCGATTGATGGTAAAATTATTTACGTTGGCGCTGGTGCATTTATTTATAAGTCGATTGACGGCGGCCTCTATTGGTCAGTAGAAAAATTACCAACTCCGCTTAATGTTCGAGTGATTAAAATTAATCCCAATTCTCCCAAAGAAATTTACTTGGGAGTAGCGGAATAGTTGAAAGTTATAAAGTTGAAAGTTATAAAGTAAATTATCTATGAACTTCTACAACTTCTACAACTTTCAACTTTCAACTTTATAACTTTCAACTTTTAACTAATTTTATGGATGAAATTATCAGAAAAATAAAATCGCAATTAGATAATCAGATCAATCGTTTTACAAGTGATATTCAATCATTGCGTTCAAGCAGGGTTAATTCTCAATCAATAGAGGATATTATGGTTGTTCTTGAGAATACCCAGAGATTATCTATTAAGCAATTAGCTTCGCTTTCGGTTTTACCGCCGAATACGATTTTGATTTCTCCTTGGGATAAAAATTCCATTGATTTTATTTGCAAGGCCATTTCCAATTCTGCCTTAGGTGGTAATCCCTCAATTGAGGGAACAGTAATTAAATTAGTCATTCAGCCGTTGACTGAAGAAAAGAGACTAGAATTAGTGAAATTTTTAAAAAACAAAGCTGAAATGGCTCGGATTGCGATGAGAAAAGAAAGAGACGAGGCTTTAAAAGCTCTCAAAGGAATTGAAAAAACTATTTCTAAAGATTTAGTTTTTCAGAGTAAAAAGAAAATTCAAGAAGTAGTTGATTTAACCAATTCTAAGATCGATGCGTTAGTCATGAAGAAAGAGGGGGAGATAATGAAAGTTTAGGAAAACCTGTGACCTGTCAAAGGTCACTTATTATTATGACAGTCATCTTATTTATCCTAATTTTAAGTCTTTTAGTTTTTGTCCACGAGTTGGGGCATTTTTTGGTGGCCAGAAAAAATGGGGTTAAGGTGGAAGAGTTTGGTTTCGGTTTTCCACCTCGTCTCTGGGGAATAAAAAAAGGGGAAACTATCTATTCAATTAACCTGATTCCTTTGGGCGGTTTTGTGAAACTTTTTGGCGAAGATGGTGGTGGTAAAGAGTTAGTTCAGTCTTTTGCTTCCAAAACAATTTGGCAAAGATCTAAAATAATTATTGCTGGTCCGTTGATGAACTGGCTTCTAGCGGCGGTTTTGTTTTCGGTTTTAGTTTTTTTGGGAATTCCGGGATCAGTGGCGGAGACAATTCCGGGTGGGATTTTAGATCGAGATATTAAGATTACGGAATTTAGTGATAGTTCGCCAGCTAGAATGGCCGATTTTAAAATTGATGATGTCCTAACAAGCTTCAAGCTGGGAGATCGAGAATTTCTTTCCAGCATTAATCGAGATAATCAATTATTGGAAAAGAAAATAGTCCCGAGAGTAAGTCCGCCAGCCGGCGAAGGTCCATTGGGAGTGGCTTTAGCAGAAGTGATTCATCCGACCCCTTTTTACCTAGCTCCAATTAAAGGTATGGAAATTACTGTTTATTTAAGTGGAGCTATTCTTCAGTCTTTTTCTGGTTTAATTACTGATCTTGTTACTCATGGAAAAGTAACTGAAGGTTTAACTGGACCAGTGGGCATTGCGAAATTGACTGGTAAGTTCTATCAATTAGGGATTAATTATTTTATCTTTTTTATTGCTTTATTATCATTAAATTTAGGGATTATGAATATCTTACCAATTCCGGCGCTCGATGGTGGCCGGTTTTTATTCTTGCTGATTGAAAAAATAAAAGGCGCACCAATTAATCAAAAGGTTGAGGGCGCGATTCACTCAGTTAGTTTTTTTCTCTTAATTGCTTT
>JACQAJ010000072.1 GCA_016195045.1 Candidatus Azambacteria bacterium
ACCTTTTTCTTTTAATTTTTTCTGATTTTTAAATCTTTTTTCTTGTTCCAGAGGATTATTGAGCTCGGAAAAGGCGTTGACTATTTCTAGTCCACCGACGATTAACTGAAATCTTTCTACTTTTGTTTTATCATCTTCTTTTTCTTTCGCTAAAGGTGATATTTCGATGGGATGATTAATGATAAAAGTGGGTTGGATGATTCTGGGTAAAGTTTGCTTTTTATAGATTTCATCGATCAGCTTAATTTTATTTTTTTTGACTTGAGGATCAGCTTCAATCTTCAATTCTTTAAATTTTCTATTTAATTTTTCCAGACTCATTTTTTTATAATCTTCGCCGAGTTCATTATTGACTAGGGTTTCAAATTCAATTCTTTGCCATGGTAATTTATTAAAATTGATTTTTTCGCCCTGGAATTCTATTTCATGGTGTTGAAAAACCGAATTTACAATGTTTAAAAACATTTTTTCAGTAAATTCCATTAAATAATTATAGTCTTTGTAGGCGATATAAAGTTCCAGCATCGTAAACTCCGGATTATGGGTTCGATCCATCCCTTCATTTCGAAAATCTCTTCCAATTTCATAAATTTTTTCAAAACCACCAACAATTAGTCTTTTTAGGTATAATTCGACCGCAATTCGTAGATAGAGATTTAAATTCAAAGCATTGAGTTTGGTTTTAAATGGTTTAGCGGTGGCTCCCCCATAAAGTGGTTGAAGAATCGGAGTCTCAACTTCGATGAATTTATCATCATCTAAGAATTTTCGAAGAGCAGTAATAATTTTTGAACGAGTTTCAAAAATCTTGCGGACCTCCTTATTCATAATTAAGTCTAAATATCTTCTTCGATAACGTTCTTCGGTGTCAGTTAAACCATACCATTGAGTTGGTAAAGGACTAAGGGTTTTAGTAATAATTTTAAAATCCCTCACCTCAAGAGTTTTCTCTAGTTTTTTGGTGAAAAATAAAAAACCATTAACTTCCAGAAAATCACCAATATCAATATTATCTAAAAAGAATTGATATTTTTTATCTAAAATATTTTTTTTGAAATAGAGTTGAAGTTGACCGGAAAAATCTTCGAGGTCGACAAAAGTTGATCCGCCATGTTCTCTTCGGGCGACTAATCGTCCAGTCAAAAACAGCTCTTGATCTTTTAAATTATCGAATTGGTCAAGAGCTTCAGCTAGATTATGAGTTCTTTGGACTCTGGCTGGAAAAGCATTAATTTCATTTCTTTCAATCGCTTTTAATTTATTTAATCTATTTTTCTTAATATCTTCTAAGGGCATTGTTTAAAATTATATACTATTAATTAATAATCGACAATAGAATGGAACTTTTTGACACAAGATAAAATCGAACACTACATATTGTACTAAATAGTACAATATGCTATAATTCCATTATGAAATTTCAGGAGAAAATTAAAGCTGTTAAATTACGGAAGATGGGTTTTAGCTATTCAAGGATTATTAAAGAAGTAAAAGTATCAAAAGCTAGTATTAGCCTCTGGTTACGTGATATTGAATTGACCTCAAAACAAAAAAAGAAGTTATTGAAGGGTCGTGAAAAATCACGATATGCAGGAGCTAAGGCAAAACAAACACAAAGGATTAAGATAACAGAAGAAATAATAATTGCCGGTAAAAAAGAGTTTACTTTATTAGTAAAGAAACCATTATTTTTATCAGGTTTGCTTTTGTACTGGGCAGAGGGAGATAAAAATCGGAGTGAAAGAGTTAAATTTACTAATTCTGATGAAACAATGATTATTTTAATGATGAGATGGTTTCGTGAAATTTGCAATACACCAGAAGAAAAGTTTAGAATATCAGTACACGTACATAATCTACACCGGAATCTTAATGCAAAAGATTACTGGGCAAAAATAACAAATGTTTCTAAGAAACAATTTTATAAAATTTATGTTAAGCAGAGCACCTTACAACAAAGAAGAAATATATTATATAATGGTACTTGCGGGATAACTGTACATAATAAGAATTTGTTCAGAAAAATAGTTGGTTGGAGATTAGGTTTATTAGATTATTTCAAAATACTCCCCGTAGTTCAACGGACAGAACGAAGGACTTCTAATCCTTAGATCGAGGTTCGATCCCTCGCGGGGAGACCAAAAGAAATTAAAAGCTAAAAGTGAAAGTTTTTAGTTTTTCACTTTTTAAGCGCCCATAACTCAGTTGGTAGAGTAGATCCCTCTTAAGGATAAAGTCGCAGGTTCGAATCCTGCTGGGCGCACTAACCCCTCACACCCTTAAATACTCTTAGAAGAAATTCGATTGATATCTTTGTTTCTAGGACATTAAAACAGATAGTAAAACGGCAAGATTATCAGCCGTTCTTTTGGTTAAAGAACCAAAGGATATTTTTCTTTTAAAAACAAGATGTCGAAGTGATCTCCGCTAAAAAAATTTGATTTTTTAAATAAAAATTGATATAATTGAAAGCCCAATGGGGGAAGAAGCCGTGAATTTGTATCTCGAATTCACTTTTGTAACTTAACAATTTAAAAGACTGAAAGGGGGTGAGTGAAATGTCTAAATCGTTTCCTTGGATAATCTGTTTTGAAGGTTTACCTGCGGCCGGTAAGTCGACTCTGATAAAAACCCTATTAGGGATTTTAGAAAATATGGGTTTAAGGGTACTAGAGATTGATTTGGAAATAGTTAAGGAATACCGATCTTTCAGGCAGACGATGAAAGAATTAGGGATAGGAATGCATCATCTAATAAGAAGTATAATTTTCTGGGTACTGAGACTTATTCAGGATAGAAAAATTACTTCCATTATTGATGGTGGTAAGTATGATATTATTTTGTTGAATCGCTTTTGGGGATCAACCTTAGCAAATGATCTTGCGAATGGTATTCCTCGTTGGATTCTAAGTTGGGTTGGTAAACTATTTAGGATTAAGCCAGACATAACTATCTTTTTGGATGTACCAATATCCGTGATCCTAGAGAGAAAAAATGCTCAATCTTTTGAGGATATGCCTTTTGTAAAAAGAATTGAGACGGAGTTTAAAAAACTGGCAAAGAAAGAAGGTTGGATTGAAATAAACGGAAATCAGCCTCCTTCAATGGTTGTGAAGACGACCATGAAAGCTATAGGAGGGCAGTTTGGGGTTTTACGGAAGAAAAATCTATTTAAGCGACCTTTTTTGAAATTAGTGGGTCCACAAGATATTAGTTTTCTTGATCTTGAAGAAAAGAGGGCGAGCTGAATACCACAGCAAGCCCTCTAATTATATCTATAAGTTAAAAACTAAAAGTGAATAGTGACTAATTATTAGTTTTTCACTCTTCACTCTTCACTCTTCACTCTTCGCTTTTCACTTACACTCCCCCCACAGTCCCCTTTTTTCTTGGCGGGCGGCTCGTTCGGCCTGACGAAATTTAACTTGGTATTTAAGGTCGGGCGGATAACTAGATGACAAGGCGAAACCTCGTTGAACTAATTTTAGATTAATAAAATCGTCGCCAACATAGACATAACGAAGTAGCCGACCATAACGGTCAGTTTCACTAATATCTTTTTCCAGACGAACTTGTTTATTTAAAACTAATTCCTGGTTATACAGACTGGCTTGTTCACCAAAACATTCCACTGGTTTACGAGGATCAACCGTCTCCGGAGTATTGATGCCGATATAGCGGATTTTTGATCCATTTTCAATTTCAATAGTGTCGCCATCAATAACTCGAGTGACTAAAAAAGTCTTTAAGTTATTTCCTGGTGTTTTAAGTTTATCTATTTGGGATCGAAGTTGCGTAATCGAAGAATTATTTTTTCTTTGAATTGATGGGGTTACTGGTATACCTGTGTAAATCAAGATCAAAAGAAACCCCAAAACTATAAGACCTAAAAATGTCTTCTTTACAGGTGTCATATGAAATTTAATTATTAATAGAACTTATATATCTATCTGTCATCTAAGATTCTTCGTTTTGTTCAGAACAACTAAAAATTATCAAGGAATATAAGTTCTAATTAAATTTCCGAGTGTTCTATTTCGCTTGTTTTGAAAAAATTGGCGGTAAAGTCGACAGCTATTTTAGCATCAAAAGCGCTGCAAGTATAAATATCAACCGTTAAGAAGTTAAGCTTCTCCCAAACATAAATTTGAGCTCCAGATTCTAACCAAATAATAATTCCTTCGTAACCATCATGGACTGGATTTGATTTTCCAGTGGCTGAAGTAACCAGAGGTTCTGGTAAATCGGGATGAATGGTCATATGGAGTTCTTTTGCTAAGTCGACAAGATATTTTTTGACCATCTCCCGATTTATTTTAACTGTATAATGGGCTTCAATGGCCAGTCGCTGACGATGAACTCGAGTTTCGATGTTTTTCATTTATTACTTTAAGTATTTATAACCTTTTATAAATTATATAATATTTTTTTTATTAAAGTCTGTCAATTGAAAAATCTGTGGATAACTAAAGGGCTTGCTCTAAATTTTCAAGCCAGAATGGCGAAGAAAATTTAGATAGCAAACCTTTATCCTGAACGAAGTGAAGGATCTAGTTTAGATTCTTCAGTCGCTTTGACGAGCTCCCTCAGAATGACAGACGCGATTATGAAGGATTTAGAGCTTGCTCTAAATTAAAGGGCTTGCTCTAAATTTTCAAGCCAGAATGGCGAAGAAAATTTAGATAGCAAACCTTTATCCCGCACTTGACCCCGTTAGATAAAATAGAGAAAAATATTTAAAAACTATATTAGACTTGTAGCGTAATAACTTTTAATTCCAATGTCCATATTTTTGATAAAATTTCGTCAACTTTCGTCCGAATTATCTCACCATAACTTGGTTATGCCTCAATAATTCGGACTCATCTTCCTCATCTTATCTAAAAATCTGAACATTTCATTAATAAAGTTATTACGCTACAAGTCTATTGGCTAAACGATTTATAAAACAAAGACTAAAAAATTATCCAATTATCTAACGGGGTTGATGCGGGATCCAGTAATTAAATCTAGATTCCAAGTCAAGCCCGGAATTACAGGTGTGATGGATTATCTATTTAATCTAGGACGTAAGCACATTGACGATATTTTTTGAGGTTATCGGTATTACCTGAACATCGGGATAAGTATTGTTCCAGGCACGAGTCTTGACTGAAGAAACCCCATTCCATTTACATTCAAAGGCTCGAAGTTCATTATATGACTCCTCAACTAGATCTATTTCACTGCCATCCTTAGTACGCCAAAAGTGAGGACGAATCTGATTACTTAATCTTTGGTATTGCTTAAGACGTTCGCTGATAAAAAAATTTTCAAAAAGTGACCCTTTGTCTAGACGATTTTCTAGTTGGGAAAAATTATCAATGAGTGCATTTCGAATCCCCGTATCAAAAAAGAATATTTTTTCAAATCGAGTTACCTCATCACGCTTATTACGTGCTAAAGCTGGAAGACGAAAAATTATAAAAGATTGTTCCAAAAGCTGAACATATTGCATAACTGTTTGACGGCTAACTTCTAATTTTTGAGCAACTTCGTTATAGGAAATTTCATTACCTGACTGAAGAGCCAGTAGGCGGACCAGTTTTTCTATAATGATTGGTTTACGAATAGTATTGATTCGTAAAATATCACGGAATAAATAATCATTAGCAATAATCCGTAAATCATTTTCTGGATTGACTGAAAAAATAATTCCTGGGTACATACCAAAACGAATCCTTTCTTCTAAAAGTCGTCTCGTTTCCAGCTCTCCCAGAGAATCAACATATTCTTGATACGAAACCGGATAAAGCATAAAGGGAATATTTCTCCCCGTTAATGGTTCTACTATCTTATTGGCTAATTCAAAAGAAGATGAGCCGGTTGCAATTATTTTTATCTCTGGATAAGTATCATGAAGAAGTTTTAATGAAAGGCCAATATTCTCTACTCGCTGAGCCTCATCAAGAACAATAAAATTAGCATCTTTAATAAAAGCTTTCATTTCGGAAGAAGTTTTATTAGAAAAAGCTTGACGAATATCAGGTTCATCACAAGAAAAATAGACCCCTTTGTATTCTGAGATTAATTCTTTTACGAGGGTTGTTTTTCCAACTTGTCGGGCACCATAAAGTATTGTTATTCTCTTATCTGCTAAGGATTGAATTATTTTTGATTTTAACCATCTTTTTATAACCATACTTACGATTATATACCTATAATCATAAATGTAAAGGCAATTGATGATAAATCGCGACGCATATCATTTCAAAGCAACCAATAGACTTGTCCAACATAGGTTCAACCTTTGTGGTTTAAAATTTAGAATTCAAAATTACCTTATTTACCAAGGACCGCCCTTGGCGAATCTCACACTCTACCATACAGGTTCAACCTGTATGGTTTAACTCGGCTACCAACTACTCACTACCAACTACCAACTACAAACTACTCACTAGTGTATGATTCCCTCGAGTTTCTTCAAGCGAACTTCGAAGTCAGATTGATGGGTTTAAATATCCTGACCTCATCAGAAAAATTACTCCTCGAAAATTTCATTTTTTAATTTTTCGGCTTCTTTTACGAAGAATATTTGCCACTCTCTTGGCTCTATTTCTTTTATCATTTTGGGTAAATCAAGGACATCCTTGGCTTTAATAAATTGAGTGGCCAGCTGAATGAAGTCAATGTGCCAATCAAACTTTATCTTCGCCTGAGAAACAAGATCATTAATTTTGAATCCTTTTTCCTTACAGATAAAATACAAATCAATGTAATCTCTAGCCGTCGTCCGTTGATAGATAGTAAAGAGTTTGTTCACCGCTAAATCAATCATGCTTTCTATTTGTAGTCTATTTTTTGAGTCAGGTGTTTCAATTTTAGAAAAAGGAAAATAAGTGAACTCTATTTTTAAAATTTCGTCATCAAAATGGCAAAAGAAAAGATTTCGATTATAACTCTGATTAAAATCAAGTTTTTTGATACCAAGTTCTTTTTTTACTTTGGTAAAAAAAATATTAAGTTCTGAGATATTAAATTCTGTTTCTGAAAAAAAATCTAAATCCTCGGAATATCTATGATGTAAATAAAAACCAGCGAGTGCTGTGCCGCCAGAGAGACAAAATTTCTTACTTAAAAATTTGTCTAGAGAAAAAATCTCAAGAAATTTTTTCTGTCTTTCCGTTAATATCGAATTTTCCATATAAAAAAAGATTAACTAATTCTCTCCTGACTGGATCTATCTTTAAGTCTGGTAGGTATTTTATTAATATTGATTTATTTATTTTTTCTCCATTCAAACCAAAACTCAATATCTGCTCTAATCGCCAAATAGCATATTCTCGAGGAAACTTTTTTAAATTATTTTCATCTATAGACCAATTATACATACTTCTATTATAACTTAATTCTAAGTAAAAAGATATTACGCTGTGCCCGAGTCTATTGAAAAATTTCGTAAACCACCTATCATTCCAAGCCGCCAAGAACCGCCCTTGGCGAATTTCACACT
The DNA here is from genome assembly GCA_016195045.1 of Candidatus Azambacteria bacterium. GTDB lineage: Bacteria > Patescibacteriota > Minisyncoccia > GWC2-36-17 > JACQAJ01 > JACQAJ01. The sequence continues at coordinate 7,493 of JACQAJ010000072.1, forward strand.
CTACCATACAGGTTCAACCTGTATGGTTTGATCTCGGCTACCAACTACCAACTACCAACTAGTGCAAAATTTCCTCGAGTTTTTTGAGGCGATGGCGATTTTCGTAGTTTATTTGATTAACTTTAAGTTTCAGATTTTCTTTAATAATAGACCTGGTATTTTCTTAAAATCGTTTATATTTCTCGTGACTAAGGTTGTTCCTGTTATTAAGGCCGTAGAAGCAATAACACTGTCCATGGTTTTTACTCTATATTTTCGACGAAGCATCCCTGCAATCCTGGCAATTCTTGATTCAACAGGAATAATCGTTAAGGTTTTTAAAAAATTCTCAAACCATTCAATATCCTGATCAGTTAAGTTAGAAAATCCCAAAAGTTCAATTTCAGTAATTACCGAAATATAAATTGGAATATTTTGAGAAAAAATATTTTCTAAAAATATTTCTACATTGGAATCGTCTTTTGAGTAATAAATAATTGTATTAGTATCAAGAGTATACACAATATTTATTTAAAAATAATTTTTCTATCCCATTCCTGGCGCATTTTTTTTAGTTCTTTAATAGGGTCTGGTTTTTTGTTTTTCCAGATTCCTTTGATCTTTTTTAAAAGCAAAAGGCGCTCTCCCATGGTAATAAGAGGATATGTATAATTTGTTTGATTTTTCTCCATCGTTGTTTTCATTATATATAACTATATTAACAAATTTCTGGAATTATTCAATCATTCATTTTATGACATTTCTAGTCTTGGTTTGACAGAAAAAATTTACTACACGAGGCCGTTTACCAAGGACCGTCCTTGGCGAATCTCACACTCTACCATAAAGGTTGAACCTGTAGGGTTTAATCTCGGCTACCAACTACTCACTACTCACTACTCACTACTCACTACTCACTACTCACTACTCACTACCAACTAGTGCAAAATTTCCTCGAGTTTCTTGAGGCGAGTTTGAAATTAGATTGATTAGATTGGAGTTTTTTATTTTCTTTTATTTATATATATCCTTTCTATGGCCAATTTTTAAAATCTTAGCAATACCAACGACAACATCAAAAGAAACCCGATAATCGCCTATCCGAAAACGATATTCCCCAAGATCAAAATCAGTTAATCGTTCTGCAAAAAAGAGTGGGTCAGGAGAAGACATGTAAAATTCTAACTTATTTTTTATTCTTAATTGTATCTCTCTTGGAAGTTTTTTTAATTCCTCAATTGATTTTCTATTAAATAGATACTCCATAACCTTAGACTAATCCAAGTTTCTTATAAACATCCTTGGCAGAAATCCATTTTTTAGAAACACGAGCACGAGCAATATCCTTCTTATACTTAACAGAAGTAGACATTTTATAATATTCTTCCAGGGTATCAAATTGCTCGGTTAAAGTATCCCAGACATTCATAGGCAAAACCACAACAGGATTTTTACCCATCTTAAAAACTTGAACTTTTTTTAATAGTGTACTGTTTATCATATTTATACATTCTACCATCTCATTAAAAAATTTCAAGAAAAAATTTACTACACGTCACACCTATCATTCCAAGCCGCCAAGGACCGCCCCTTGGCAAATCTCACACTCTACCATAAAGGTTGAACCTGTATGGTTTAATCTCGGCTACCAACTACTCACTACAAACTACAATCTACAACCTACTCACTAGTGTATGATTCCCTCGAGTTTCTTGAGACGAGTTTCGAAATTAGATTGATTGGTTTTGAGTTCTTTATTTTTCAAAATTCTATAAATTTTCTTTAAATTCCTCGTTAGTGAGACCGGCATCTCGAATAATACTCTTAAGTGTATAAGGGTTCAATCTAGTATGCCGAGGAATAACAATCTTACGTGCACCATTTGTCATAATGATATGTTTACTCCCACCTAAAACCCAAAAATTAGCTTTTTTGAAAGCAGTGATTGCTCGATCAGATGAAATATCAGTAAAAAGCATAGAAATTTAAGCAAAAGCAACTTCGATTTCCCGAATTTTTGCCCCTTTCAATTCTTCTCTGTCAACTCTTAGATAGGTAGAGATAGCATCCTCGATATTTTCAAACGCTTCTTTTTCTGTCGCTCCTTGACTATGACAGCCTGGAAGCGCTGGAACATGAATATCGTAACCATATTTACTTTTATGCACAATAATAAGATATTTCATAATACTTCTATCTTGCTACAAATAAAAATGATGATCAACCAAGATTTTTTCCTAAGGACCGCCATTGGCGAATCTCACACTCTACCATACAGGTTGAAACCTGTATGGTTTAATTTCGGCTACCAACTACCAACTACTCACTACAACCTACTCACTAGTGTATGATTCCCTCGAGTTTTTTGAGGCGGGTTTCGTAGTCAACTTGATTGGCTTTAAGAGTTTTGTTTTCTATAGTTAATTCCTCAATCTGCTTCTGTTGTTCCTTCACGGCCTCAACGAGGACGGGACCGAGTTTGGAATAATCAAGAGAAACTGCATCAACACCATTTTTCTCGTAACTGACAATTTCTGGTAACACTTTCCCCACCTCTTCAGCAATAAAACCAATATCTTTAGTCTTGTTTGTCCACGCATTTATATGACCTGGTTTCCAGTCAAAATAGACGCCCCGAAGTTTTAATACTTTATCAAGAGCATTATCTATAGAATACACATTCTTTTTCAATCGAATTGTGGAACCAGTTCCAGTACTCCACATTGCGAGACCATTATCATCATAAATAACTGCATTTCCATCAGATTGTAATCTAAATGATTTCTCATCATTTAATTTTCCATAATAAACATTAAAAGAATAGGGGTCTGAAACAGTTTTTGTAGTAGTGAAACCTTTTCTTGTATTAATTCCGAATGAATAGGTACCACTTACATTAAGACTATGTCCCATTGCGGTGGAAAATTGACCACTTGCGGTGGTAAGAATCCCTATTGCGACGGAATTCTCACCACTTGCTATGGTATTATACCCCATTGCGGTGGAATTGTAACCACTTGCGGTGGTTTGAAACCCCGTTGCGATGGAAAATGAACCATTTGCGTTGGTATCATGCCCCATTGCGGTGGAATATGGACCATTTGCTATGGTATCATGCCCCATTGCGATGGAATAATCGCCAATGTTTGTATCATCCCACCGACTACCATCAACATGCCCCACCCTAAACGCAGCTTTTTTGGGGTACCAGATAAAGCGTGTACCTGCTCCTGAGGTGGTAAGAGTTGCTCCTGAACCATATGTTCCTTTTGCAATAATTCCCCCATCAGTATCTAAAGAAAGTCTAAATTCTGGCGCCGTCGTCCCGATGCCGACGTTGCCAGAAGAATTAATTCTCATTTGTTCCACGTTATTTGTTTTGACCGTCAGAACACCATCGCTGACCCAATCAAGACCAGTATCAGTATCTCCTATCGCCAATTTAATTGTCGGGCTCGTCGTCCCGATGCCGACGTTGCCGTCAAGAACCATATTCCCATCAGATTTTAATCTAAATAATCTCTCACTCCCTGATTGTCCATAATAAACATTGAAAGAATAGGGGTCTGAAACAGTTTGTTTAGTGGAATCTTCTCTTGTATTAATTCCGAATGAATTGGTACTACTTACATTAAGATGATGTCCCATTGCGGTGGAAGTGTCACCACTTGCGGTGGTATAATACCCCATTGCGGTGGAAGAATAGTCACCACTTGCTTTGGTAGAATACCCCATTGCGGTGGAATAGTTACCACTTGCGGTGGTAAAACCCCCCATTGCGGTGGAAATGGTACCACTTGCGATGGTAAACTCTCCCATTGCGGTGGACATGGTACCACTTGCGATGGTAGAATACCCCATTGCGGTGGAATAATTGCCAATGTTTGCATCATTCCACTGATTACCATCAACATACCCCGCCCTAAACGCGGCTTTTTTGGGGTACCAGATAAAGCGCGTGCCTGATCCTGATGCACCAAGGTCTACCCCTGATTTAAATATTCCTTTTGCAATAATTCCCCCATCAGTATCTAAAGAAAGTCTAAATTCTGGCGTCGTCGTCCCAATCCCGACGTTGCCGGTGGATTGAACTGTTAATGCATTAACATCAAGGAAACCGCAACAACCACCCCAGCGACCAACCACAAATGAATCATCAATATCGTCTCCGAGATTGAGTCTAAGTTGACTTTTATCACTTGCAGTGTTATAGCGAGCAAGATAAATTGAATCGCTATTGTCGCTATCAAGGCTTGATTCACCGGGACCTCCAGAAAAATATACTTTCCTTCCGTAACCTGAACTATCAGGGGAAGCTTTAGGATTTATTTCCCCGATACGCAAGTCACCTCCAGCGATTTGCAGTCGATCACTAGGCGTCGTCGTCCCAATGCCAACGTTATCAGTGAGAGTAGATGGATAAAGATTGGGATCAGTACGAGTCCATACTGTAGTCTCGGGAAAACAATTTGTTCCGTCTGCCAAACAAACCTTTGTACCACCTATTGTTAGGGCTTGTATCGTCGCCGTCCCAATCTTGACGTTGCCGTTAAGAATTAAGTCGCCAGTTTTAGTTTGAGTACTAGAGCCTGTATTTATAGGTTCCGAAACATTACCACTCGGAGGTGAATTAGTTGGCTCAACGAAACCTCGAACTAAACCTGAGAAAGAAAAAACAATTACTCCGAATAAAAGTAATAAAGAAAAAATAGTGGAACTGGGTAAGGTTTTTAAATGTTTCATAAAATTAGTTTGTAGTTTGTAGTTTGTAGTTTGTAGAATTCCAAATCTAAAATCTAAAATCTAAAATCTAAAATCTAAAATCTAAAATCTAAAATCTCCTAGGCTTCTACTTTTTTTAATCTAAACTCGACACTAGTGAGTCTTTTGTCTAATTCATAGAAATCGTCATCAGAGGGTTTGGCGTTTAATTCATTTTCAATGGCTCGAAGTCTCACTCTTATTTCTTCATGTTCAGAGCGATTAGTCGCCTCTAAGGCATCGAATCTTTTATCCATTGCATCGAATCTTTGATCTACTTCACTGAAACGTTCGTTTATTTCTTTTCCTAGTTCTTTAAACTGTTTTTGTATACCTAAAAACTCTCCTTGAACTAAAGTAAAAAATTTATCTGTCTTTGAAGATTCATTTTTAATCAATATAGCCAATCCATCTAAAGTCATTGCTTTTTTGTTTTTAATAACTTTTTTCTTTTCCATGGTTTCAATTATAAATCTTATGAAATAATAGTCAAATTTAAAAACTGTGGATAAAAATATTATTTCTCCGAGGACTGTCCTTGGCGAATTCTCAAGGTCCTCGAGAAAAGGAGCTTACAGCTAAAAAAAGGGCACCGTTCATATAGATACGGTGCCACATTCATTTAATTAGGCGGGACAAGGTCAACCGGTTGCAATTCGAAATGATAGATTCGAAAAGCCTCCTGTTGAACCGGGGAGATAGAATATCCCTGAAATCCACAGACGCTCATCAAATAGCCTGAGTCACAAGTATGTCCATGGTTTGTTTTTCCACCAAAATAAAGTGTGTGACCCCACTCATGGGCTGAGATAAGATCATCGAATACCGTGGTTGATTCTCCCAAATCGTTAATCCCGTGAGTGACCTCATAGGGACTATTCGAAAAGGGATTATCACCAAAAGGATCCCCGTAAAAAAAATAGGCTTGTCCAGCTGCTCCTGAAACACAAGGTTCACGCGGCTGAACATATAGCGCCGGAGGTAATTGAATGATGGGAAGTACTGGACCGCAAGAATCAAGAATTTCATCCGTCGTCCCCCTGGTAACATTTGAGCTGATACCAGTAAAAAAACTATAGGTCTCATAGAGCTCCTTTAGTCTCTGAAAGGTTTCTTCCGTATAAGATTTGTGGATAACTATATTTCTGGGTGACAAGAATCCATCCGGAATTCTTTCAACCGTCCCAGGAGATTTTTCATTCAGAAATATCAGGGCCAATCGATGCAATTCTGTTGGGTCAAGAAAAACCTTGACTTTCGCCATGGCGACCGCCGTAGGATTCTCTTTGTTCCAGGCCTTGAAGGTCATAACATGATCCCCCGTTGTGAATCCAGCTAAACTGG
>JACQAJ010000073.1 GCA_016195045.1 Candidatus Azambacteria bacterium
CTATCGGTGTGACGGCTATTACTGCCTTCCCATTGGCATCATTAGGTATTGCTAGTAATAGTATTCCTGAACAGGGAGAAATGTTGCTGGTTAAGGATAAGCAGATATTAGTGATTATGACTGATCAGCAAATCGTGGCTTATGATATTTCCAATCCCGCTAAACCAGTCAAAAAATGGACCAATGATCTTAAAAATAATACCCGAATCACGACCGCTCGGTTGAAAGACAATTTGATCTACATTGTTACTAGTACTTATCCTGATCTTAAATCACCTTGTCCGGTTATTCCCATGATTAGGGGTGATGTAGTTATCTCTATTCCTTGTAATAAAATTTGGGCACCCCGTTCGGTCCAACCCGCCAATACTATTTATACGGTTTTAGCGATTGATCCGGTTACCGGAATGGAAAAAAATACTCTGACTTTTTTAGGAGATACTAATAATACTACCATCTCGATGTTTGGTGATAATCTTTACTTGGCTTATCAGTTACCAAGTGCCCAAGAGACAGTGACGCTCGATTTTTTCAAAACGGATTTAAAAGATCTCTTAAGTAGCTCTTTGCGGACACGGATCGGAGAAATACTAAGCTATAATATTTCTAGTCAGTCGAAATTAACGGAAATTACCAATGAGGTAGAAAAAGAAAATCAACTCGGGTCGGAAAGTGATCAATTAAAAATAGAAACAGAAATAAAAAATCGGATGACTGATTACCTGACTCGTCGAGTTCGCGATATTAATCAAACTACAATTATTAGGGTCTCACTCAATTCTCTGACTATCGGTGCGTCAACTAAGATTCCAGGTTATTTATTGAATCAATTTTCGATGGATGAATATAATGGTAATTTGCGAGTAGCCGTGACGGTGGGTGAACAAGGGAATCGTGATGGAAATAAAAATGATATTTATGTCCTTGATTCTAAGCTGGCGATCATTGGATCAGTCATTGATCTTGGTTTGACTGAACGAATCTATAGCGCACGATTTATTGGTGATCGTGGTTATTTAGTCACTTTTCGGCAAATCGATCCCTTTTATATTTTAGATTTATCAATACCTAGTTCACCTAAAATGGTCGGTGAGCTAAAGATTCCTGGCTATTCAGCCTATCTTGAACCTCTGGCTGATAATCTAGTCCTTGGTGTGGGGCGGGAAGATCGCAAAGTGAAAATGTCTTTATTTGATGTGACTGACCCTAAAAATCCCGTTGAAAAATCTAAGTATCTCTTAGATGAGTCCTGGACTGAAGTCGAGAGTAATCATCACGCTTTTTTGCGGGATCCGAAACATAAAGTTTTCTTTATTCCAAGCGGTAAAGGAGGTTATGTGGTTTCGTATGATAGTGATAAATTAGGTTTAGCAGCGACAGTGGCGGTCAATCAAGTTAAGCGGGCTTTATTTATTGAGGATAATCTTTATATTGTTGCCGAGAATAAAATCACGGTTCTTGATGAAGTTACTTGGAAGGAAACAAAAGATTTTAGATTTTAGATTTAAGATTTAAGATTTAAGATTTAAGTTCGCCAGATGGCGAATCAAAATTATTCATAAATCATAATTAATAAATCTTGAATCATAAATTATTTATGCCATACGAAATAAAAAACTTCGATTACCTGATCGGGTTAAATGGTTTGAGTGAGAAATTACTTAAGGATCATTTTAGTCTGTATCAAGGGTATGTAAATAATTTTAATAAACTTGATCAGATCTTACAGGGTTTGGAAAAAGAGGGAAAATTTGGTACCCCAATACGCCGAACTCAATCGTCGTCTGGGCTGGGAATTTAATGGAATGCGTTTACACGAATATTATTTTGGCAACCTTATCAAAGAATCACAAGCTCTAGACCAGGAATCACCTTTATTATTAGCGATTATTAAAGAATTTGGATCATACGAAAACTGGGAAAAAGATTTTAAATCTATGGGGGCAATGCGGGGGATTGGCTGGGTGATTTTATATTACGATGTTAGCGCTGGAAGATTATTTAATATCTGGGTTAACGAACACGATGTTGGTCATCTAGCTGGCGCGACGCCTTTGTTGGTGATGGATGTTTTTGAGCATGCTTATATTCTTGATTACGGCATTAATCGAAAAGAGTATATCGAAAAAATATCAGCTTGTTGGGATTGGTCAGTTGTTGAAAAAAGGTTTTTAGTGGTAGCTAATAATTTCTAGAATAACTCCTCATCTTTGTCATTGCGAGCCCCCGCTTTGCGGGGGCGTGGTAATCTCCACAATACTGTCATTGCGAGCCGAGTGGAACGAGGAGTGGCAATCTAATAATTACCATGTCTATCAAAGATAAAAACATTTTCTTCGTCATTGCTCACAATATTCGCAGTGCCTTTAATGTCGGTTCGATTTTTCGGACCGCTGACGCAGTTGGGGTCAATAAAATCTATCTTTGTGGTTATACTCCTTGTCCTCCTGATAATAAAATAAAAAAAGTCGCCCTCGGTGCTGACGACTCGGTGCCTTTTGAGTCTTGTAAAAGTACTACCAGTCTAATTAAAAGATTAAAAAAACAAGGC
>JACQAJ010000074.1 GCA_016195045.1 Candidatus Azambacteria bacterium
ATTCATTTCTTTTTTGCTAGCCGTTCTTTTCCTGATATTTTATATGGAAGTTAAAAAACCAGTAGAAAAAATGTTCTACGGTTCTTTAGCTGTCGTCGCTTTATTATGGAGTTTATCAGCTCTGACTTGTGTCATCTTTCCTAGTCTGGAGTTATGTCAATAATAATCCACGAATAGCGGCGAATAAAATACACGAATGGCAACGAATTTTGTATTTTTTGTTGCTATTTGTGTTAATATCGTCGATATCTTTGGATTAACTTTATGAAATTTAAAATTGGACAATTAGCCCCGAATTTTTCTTTACCTGATCAAAATGGTAAAATCCATAAATTAGTTGATTATTTAGGTCAGCCAATTTTAATTTATTTTTATCCCAAAGATGATACGCCGGGTTGCACAGTCGAAGCCTGTTCCATTAGAGATAATTTTCCTAAGTTTAGACGTCTTAAGGTCAAAGTTTTGGGTGTGAGCGTTGATTCAGTCAGGAGCCATGAGAAATTTGTTAAAAAATATGAACTACCTTTTACTTTATTAGCCGATGAAGATAAGAAAGTCGTCAAATCCTATGGCGTTTGGGCTAAAAAGAAGTTTATGGGGCGAGAGTATTTAGGAATCAATCGAACCTCGTTTTTGATTGACTCTTTGGGAAAAATCGTTAAAATCTACGAGAATGTTAAACCAGAAATCCATGTGGAAGAAGTTCTGGGGGATATTAAAGATGGAAAATAATCAAGAACAATTGAATAATAAAGAAAAGTACGATCAGCAACGAAAAGACAGAGAACAAAAAAGATTAAATTCTGATCGTGTAATTAAGGTGAAAAAAGTTCTCAAGGTTATTTTAGTCTTAATAGTTGTTTTTTTGGCTGGTCATTGGATTTATCTTTCTATTCGCCATTCCAATAATAATAAATCAGAGCCGGCAACCAATAGGGAAGTGGCCTTAAGGTGTACTACGGATATGGCGACTAAGTTCCATATTCATCCCAATTTAGAAATTATTGCTAATGGCCAAAAACAGGAAATCTCTGCCAATATTGGCATTATCTTTAATTGTATGAATCCGCTTCATACTCATGATCGAAGTGGACTGATTCATATTGAATCACCCGAGAAAAGAGATTTTACTCTATCTGATTTTTTTGCTGTTTGGGGTAAAACCTACAATAAAAACCAAATCCTTGATTACAGGGTTGACGCCAATCATATTATTCGTCAAACAGTTAATGGTCAAGAAGTTGTTGACTTTGAAAATACTATTTTATATGATAAAGACCAAATAATAATTTCTTACGAACAAAAGAAGTAAAAAGCAAATCTTAAATCTTAAATCTTTAATCTTCTTCCTCGTGGCTTCCCATAAATTTGTTTTTAAAAAATTAATTTACGGGAGGTTATGAATAATCTCTTGGCAATTACTAAGCCAATTAAATTAGTGAAAAATAAAAAATGGAGGAGAGAATTATGAACAGGGTGGAGCTATTTATTTCAGTCTTAGGAATCGTCTACATTTCTTATTATCTGGTTATGATGAAAAATAATTTAATAAGAAAAGAGGATTTATCTTTTGATAAAAATAGAGATATCGTCTTGATCTCAGCGTTTATATTTTTTACCTATCAATTTTATTTAGTAATAGGTGATTTACTGAGGTTTCCAAGGCATGTATTTATCCATTCTCCTTTGGGATTTTTTGACTTAGGTCTGATACTAATTTTCATTTTTATCAGTATTTACGCCAAAGAAGAAGTCTTGGCAACGATAATAAATCCATTTTTCTGTTTTCAAAAGCGGTGTTATCGATTTTTTAAGGTACCAGGACGGTATTAATGATATAAAGGGGCGCATTCAATGCGCCCCTTCCAAATTAATTTTAAAAGAATTTTAAATTTTGAATTATAGATTTTTGATTAATCTAAAATCTATAATTTTTAAAATGAATTTCGAATTATTAAATAAATTAAAAAACTGGCGAGATCATCAAGCTAAAAAAGAGGGAACCGATCCTTTTCGGGTTTTAATTAATAAAACCATTGAAGAGATTGTGATTTCTTTGCCAAAAACCAAAGATGATTTATTAGCGATCAAAGGAATTAAAGAAAAAAAATTTGAAAAATATGGTTGGGATATTTTAGCGATTATTAATGGAGGGGAATTTAATCAATCAGCTAATCAGGTAGCGATGGATTTTTCTGGTTCTAGCCATGTCATTCCCGCGAAAGCGGGAATCCAGGCCAACCAGCTAATAGAGGAATTAAATCTATCGACGGTGAGCTTATTAAATCTGGATTCCCGCCTTCGCGGGAATGACAAGATTGAAAATAGGAATGATGGGTTTGAAAAAGAAAAACCCTACACTGTTAGTGATTATCTAAACAATCTTAATAATCAACTTCGGAATCAAGAAGCACGAATTAAAGGAGAAATCAGTGGTTTGGATATTAGGAGTGGTTATTTATTTTTTTCGCTCAAAGATAAAAAAGGAGAAAGCTTGTTGAATTGTTTTATGTGGAAGACGAGTTATGATTTATTTAACCTTTCTTTAGAAGAGGGGATGGAGATTATCGTTAGTGGTTTCTCAGAAATTTATAAACCAAGTGGACGATTAAGCTTTAAGGTTTCAGTCATTGAATTGGTGGGCGAAGGGGTGATTAAGAAAGCCTATGATGATTTAAAAAAGAAATTAAAAGATGATGGTCTTTTTGAAGAGGTGCGAAAAAAACTGATTCCTGAATTTCCGAAAAAAATTGGTTTGATTACTTCGGAAACGGGTGCGGTGATCCACGATTTTTCCAATAACCTCGGCCAGTATGGCTATCAAATTAAATTCTATGACTCGCGGGTTGAAGGTCAGGTCGCGGTGAGAGATTTACTTCGAGCGGTTAATTATTTTGATAATCAAGATATTGATGTCTTAGTCATTATCAGAGGGGGTGGCAGTTTAGAAAGTCTCCAGGCTTTTAATAATGAATCGTTGGTTCGAAGAATTTCTAA
>JACQAJ010000010.1 GCA_016195045.1 Candidatus Azambacteria bacterium
CTTGCTTCTTTCTTTGCCTCTTTCTTGGCTACCTTCTCCTCTTTAGTGACTGTTTTTTCAATGACTGGTTTATTTTCTGTTCCTGTTACTGGCGCCGTTGAGGTCGTTTCTGCCATCGCGGAAAAAGCCAAAGCCGTCATAAGAGTGGTCGCCACTAAGGTACTTATTTTTTGTTTTGTTATTGTCATAATTTTAAATTACTTATTAATAATTTATTACTTTATTTTTCAATAATTCGACCTTTTGTCTTCCTTAACCTACCAGACGGATGAGCCTTTCAAAATATTACAAATAATAATTCCAAGGACCTACACATTGCTTTCCATTATATTGCTAGAATTTTTTTCATCCTCAAAATCATCATTATCTCTTAAATCTGAGGTCTCTTGGCTTATTTCCATGACTGGCACAGCCAGTTGGAGTAAGGCCTTCGTCGAGTCTTGATAAAAAGTTGTGAGTTGAGGGACTGCCGAAACAAGATCATCGTAGTCTTCAAGACGAGAATTGACCTTGGCGACGCTCTTAAAAGAATCATTACTATTTATATCTTGTTCAGACTGTTTATATTGCTGGATCTCTTTCTCAAAAAGCCTGAAATTTTCTTTCGCCGCTAATTCGGTCATTTGATCTTTTTCAGCCAGTTGCCACATCTCTTCAATCCGTCTATCGAGCAATTTCAGCGCAAAGGCGGCTTGAGCTGGTTTATTTAATTTTGTCAGTCGAGTTAAAGGTTCAGTAATTTTTGTTTTAACTGAGTACAAAAAATCTCCCGGCAAACTGACTTGAGCGGCCAAAATGGTGCCCCCCGAAATAAAAAATAGTAAGACTAAAGTCGCCATCAGTGGTTGACGAAAAAAATTGGCTATAAAAAAGTAGGGGTTCATCATCGGGTTATTAGTGTTTCTAGTCTGGGCATGAGCAATAACCTTAGAAAAGATTCTACTTTTACTGGCATCAGTCAGTCGAATGTTTCTAAAAGTCCGAAGTGAATTATTAAATTGTTTTTGATCTGTTTTCATATTTTTTAATAAATAACTCCACTTGTTTCATTCCTCGGTGAAAACGAACCGTGACATTATTGGCTGTGATAGCGAGCGTTTGTCCAATTTCTTTCATAGTCATCTCTTCTACTAATCTCAAATACACGACATCTCGGTATTTTTCCTCCAGCTGATTAATAATGCCAATAGCAATATTTTTCTCCGATTGATTGATAATATCTTCATGATCATTCCCGGATAATTGAAAACCATCTTCCTGTAATTCATCCAGGGACTCGGCTTTCTTTTTCCGATAATAATCAATAATAAGATTTCTAGCGATCTGATACAGAAAACTCTTGATATTGACTATCTCTCCGCCCTTTGAGAGATAATCCCAAAAACGTATAAAAACCTCCTGAACTAGATCCTCCGCCTGTTCACCATTACTGGTTTTATATAAACACAAGCGATAGATCACATCGCTGTAACTTTCATAAGCCTCAGTCAGTTGTTGTTCAAGAGACTCCTTCATATTACTAGACGTTAGTATTAATTAAGATATTACAGCTTAAATATTAAAAAAATGATACCACAATAAATCAACAAAGATTAGACTTGTAACGTAATAACTTTATTAATGAAATGTTCAGATTTTTAGATAAAATAAGGAAGATGAGTCCGAATTATTGAGGCCTAACCAAGTTAGGGTGAGATAATTTTTACGAAATCTGACGAAATTTTATCAAAAATATGGACATTGGAATTAAAAGTTATTACGATACAAGTCTATTAGACCATTAAAATATAAGTATGGCTATTGTCAAGGTCTTGTGAAACTAGTTTTTCTAAATTAAAATTATTAACATCTAGAAGCTAAACTTATGGATCTCAAAACCACCGCTCAAGGACAATTAGAAAAATTAAAAGCGATTCAGCAGAAGGCTGAAGAAGATAAGGCTAAGAAATTAGCAGAAGAATTGAAATTGCCTTATCTTAATCTTCATATCACTCCAATCAATCCTGATATTCTGGCGATGGTTCCTAAAGAAAAAGCGGTGGCCGCCAAATTAGGAGTTTTCCAAAAAAAAGATCAGACTCTTTTGATCGCCACTTTTAACCCTACCGAACCTCTGGCCCAAGAAATAATGACTAGCTTAACCGAAAAGAAATTTAAGTTAGATATTTTTATCGTTACCTTATCGGGTTTAAAAAATTTAGTCTGGCCGCATTACCGCAAAGAAATAATCATTGAGGCCAAAGAATTAGGAGAAATTGAAATTTCGGCCGAGACCATAAAAAATTTAAAAGCGGGCTTAACTGATCTCAGTAAAACCAGAGAAAAATTTAAAGAATTAAAAAAAGAAAACACGACCCAAGTAATTGAATTAATTTTAGCCGCCTCTTTAGCTAACAAAGCTTCGGATCTTCATTTCCAACCAGAAAAACTAGCGGTTCGATTGAGATTTAGAATTGACGGCGCTTTAGAAGATATTTTTGAATTGACTCCCGAAACTTATCATCAAATTAAAAACCGATTCAAATTAGTTTCCGGTTTAAGTATTAATATTATTGACATTCCTCAAGACGGTCGTTTTACAATTAAACTCGATGAAGTAGAAATAGAAGTTCGGGTTTCTATCTTACCTTCTGGCACCGGTGAAGGTATTGTCATGAGAGTCCTTGATCCATCAGCCATTTCGGTCCCTCTGGAAAAGACTGGTTTAACTGATCTTAATTATAAAATCGCTCTAGCTGAGATTAGTCGACCCAATGGTATCATTCTGCTCACGGGCCCGACGGGGAGCGGAAAAACCACCACCCTTTATGCTTTCCTCAATAAACTTAATACGCCCGATGTTAAAATCATCACCGTCGAAGATCCAGTTGAGTACAAGCTCCAAGGTATTTCTCAAACCCAAATCGAAGCCGAAAAAGGGCTGACTTTTGGAGCCGCCTTGCGATCGATTTTAAGACAGGATCCCAACATTATTTTAGTGGGAGAAATGAGAGATCAAGAAACCTCCGAAACTGCGCTACAAGCCGCCCTCACTGGTCATCTGGTCTTTTCCACACTTCACACCAATGACGCCGCGGGCGCTATTCCCCGTTTGATTGATCTGGGTATCAAAGGATCAACTATCGCCCCAGCTCTTAACTTAATCATCGCCCAAAGATTAATTAGAAAAATCTGCTTAGTTTGTCGGGAAACAATTGCACCGACCGCCGCAGAACTGGAAAAATTATCCCAAGAATTAAAAAATATTAATCAAGATATTTTGGCCAGTTATCCCAAAATTGATCAAGATTTAAAAATTTATCAAGCCAAGGGCTGTAATCAGTGTAATCATGGTTTTAAGGGACGATTAGGTATTCATGAACTTTTGAGAAATACTGATGAAATTAAAAATGCCATTCTCACAGCGCCCAATCAATTTGAGATAAAAAAAATAGCCATCAAAGAGGGCATGCTAACTTTAAAACAAGATGGTTACCTAAAAGTGCTTCAAGGCATTACCACTTTAAGCGAGATTGAAGATGAAACGGGGTAGTAAAAAACTAAAAGTGAAAAACTAAAAGTGAAAAGTGACAGTTTTTAAACTGTCATCCTGAACCCCCCCCGCTTTGCGGGGCTCAAGATGACACTTGGTTAAAATAAGTGAAGAGTGAAGAGTGAAAAATTATTTGAGTAGGACGCGCAAGGCTGGTTCTTGGATAACTGCATGCCCTTGCCCAAAGACTATAAATAGATTTTTTCCTTCATCCCAATATTTTTTAATTTGTTCAACAATATAAATGTCCCTAATCAAACCCTGGACTCGGGCAATCTTATTTAAAATACCAATTTCTCTATCAGGACGAGATATCTCCCAAAAAAACTCTTTATCATTTTCATCAAAATCCTTGTTAAATAAATTCTTGTGAATAATTTTAATATGTTCCAAGGAAAAATCGAAATCAAGCCACCTAGATTCTTTTTGATCTCTTTTTAAAAAACCTTGTTCTAAATATGTTTTAAGATCTTTTTTAGACTCGTCTGGTATACGATGCCATTGGCAAATTCTTTGAACAGTACGAAAATAATAAATATATTCTCTAGAAAATTGTTTGGTTAACTCTTGGTAAACATATTCATCAGATGGTTCTGGTGATTTAACTGGAATATTTTTCCGATGAGCTAAAAAAGTAATCAAACCACTTTCTCCATCTTCTCTAATTCCCTCATCTTCAGAATTAGCCAATGATATTCTCCCACCTTCAACCAAGACAAGACAATTCTTTTCCTTTGTTTCTTTTAAGAATTTAGTCCATTCTTCTCTCAATTGATGAAATTGGGAATCTTTTTTATCATAACAATGTTTAGCACCAAAAAATACCAGATATTTTTCTAGGTTTCTAATAGTAAAAATATATGGTATCGGTAAGTGAATTATTTTTTTGTTGTATTCTTCCCAACTTAATAATAATTTATCAATCATAATACTATATTGACAAAAAAATCTTATATGTCAATATTAAAAAGCAGGAATTAGCCTATTATGGCTGGAATGTATCTTGAAAATGATAAACTATAACTAGAAGGGAGATCTATGGAAATCAAATTTGCTTTTAAGAACTTAGTTTTACAACCAATTTCATTGTGTAATCTCAATTGCACTTATTGCTATCTTCCTAATCGTGATAAAAATCTGAGAATGAAATCAGAAATCACTGAAGCAGTGGCAAAGAGTATAATAAATATTCCTAAGATGAGAATTACCTGGCATGGAGGTGAGCCGTTAACTTGTGGTCTCGATCACTTTAAAAAACTTATCCAGCCTTTTGTTTTTCTGGAAAAAGAAGGAAGAGTCAAACATTCTATCCAAACAAATGCAACTCTCATAGACGATGATTGGTGCGAGTTTTTTTTGAAACATCAATTTACTGTTGGGGTTAGTATTGATGGACCTCAATATCTAAATAAGAATCGGGTTGATTGGAGTGGTAAAGAGTCTTATCTAAGGATCATCAAAGGGATTGAATGTTTAAAGAGAAATGGTTTAGATTTTCCTATTATCGCTGTAGTGAACCATGAATCACTTGATAAAGCCAAAGAGATATAGTGGTCATACTTTAAATTCAACCGATAAATGTAGTATAATATAAATATATGACTACTACAATTCAGTTGAATCAAGCCCAAAAAGGTCGACTTCTAAATATCAAAAAGAAACATCAATCATCATTGATTCGAGA
>JACQAJ010000079.1 GCA_016195045.1 Candidatus Azambacteria bacterium
CGATTGATCATCCTTGGGGAAGTCTATTATTAGAAAGGAAATTATTAAAAGTTTAAAAAATTCTTAAAAATCCAAATTAATTAATCAAGTATAGTATTCCTGCTATTGTCAAGCATGACATTTCTACTTTGGTTTGACATTTTTTGTCTATGCCCAGTTGTTGGGATAAGGAATCAGTGATAATATTTTAAACAATATTCTAATTGTTCTAATTGATTTTATTCACCAGAACAACTAGAACTTATTTATGGCCAAAGAAGAAAAAAAACCGGAAAATAATAATCTTGCCACCAATGGCAATAATAATGTTTCCTATGAAGCTAAGGATATTTACGTTCTTGAAGGACTAGAACCAGTCAGAAAAAGACCGGGGATGTATATTGGCTCCACAGGGGTAGAAGGACTTCATCATTTAGTTTGGGAAATTTTTGATAACTGCTTAGATGAAGCGATGGCTGGACATGCCAAAAATATCGAAATTCATTTATTACCAGGGAATAGAGTGAAGGTTTCGGATGATGGCCGTGGTATTCCCGTTGAAACTCACCATCAAACTAAAAAATCGACCCTAGAAACAGTTCTAACCACTCTCCACGCCGGCGGTAAATTTGGTGGTGAAAGTTATAAAATTTCTGGTGGCTTACACGGTGTCGGTGTTTCGGTCGTTTGCGCTCTTTCAAAATGGATGCGAGCTGAAGTATCCCGAAATGGGAAATTATACGCGCAAGAATATGCTCAGGGTAAACCAATCACCCCCGTCAAAGAAATCGGTCAATCAACCCAAACCGGCACAACCATGATTTTTGAACCAGATAAAGAAATTTTTAAACATATCGAGTTTGATTATGATCGAATTGTTAATCACTTACGACAACAATCCTATTTAGCTGAAGGATTGCGAATTAAAATTGATGATACTCGAAAAACCAAAGAAACTGATGATAACGTCAATACTTACGGTTTTTATTTTGAAGGTGGCGTCACTTCTTATTTAAAATATTTAAATCGCCAAGAAACCCCCATTCAGGAGGATATCTTTTATGTTAAAAAGGAAGTTGAGGGTATTTTGGTCGAAGTGGCTTTTCAGTATAACCAAGGATCTGAATCTTCCGAATTAAGTTTTGCTAACAATATTTTTACCGGAGAAGGCGGGACTCATTTAACTGGTTTTCGAACGGCTTTGACTAGATGTTTAAATGATTACACTCGATCAGAAAAATATCTCAAAACCACCGATGAAAATATTACCGGTGATGATGTCCGGGAAGGATTATTGGCGGTTATTGCTATTAAATTAAGAGAACCGCAATTTGAAGGTCAAACTAAAGCCAAACTAGGAACGTCGGAAGCCCGAACAGCTGTCGAAACAGTCATGGGACAAGCTCTACCAGAATGGCTAGAATTACATCAAGCCGAAGCTCGCAAGATTGCCGAAAAATGTTTATTAGCTCAAAAAGCTCGCAAAGCGGCCAAGGCGGCCAAAGAAACTGTTCTAAAAAAGGGCATGCTCGAGGGCATGGTTTTGCCGGGAAAATTAGCTGACTGCTCCAATCGTCGCGCCGAAGATTCTGAATTATTCCTAGTGGAAGGCGAATCAGCGGGTGGTTGTTTTTTGGGTGAAACAAAAATTGCTTTGACTGACGGACGCAATCTATCTTTTAAAGAATTAGTGGAAGAAGATCGGATTGGCAAGAAAAATTATTGCTATACCATTAACGCTGATCAAAATATTGCTATTGGTGAAATAGAAAATCCTAGAATCACCAGAAAATCAGCCGAGGTTATTAAGATTATTCTTGATAATAATGAAGAAATAATCTGTACCCCTGACCACAAATTTATGTTAAGAAATGGCACCTACCAGAAAGCCGGCAATCTAACCACGAGTGATTCCTTGAAACCTTTATATCGAAAATATTCTGAACTTGATAAAAAAATAACCATTAAAGGATATGAAATGGTCTTTGATTCTCAAAAAAATATGTGGATTTTTACCCACCTATTATCTGATAAATTAAATTTAGAAAAAAATATTTATATTAAAGAAAATGGAGATACAATCCATCATGTTGATTTTAATAAATTGAATAATAACCCGAACAATCTAATCAGAATGTCTAAGATGGATCATCTTTTATATCATTCCAGGATGATTGAAAAAACAATGCACCGAAAAGATGTGAAAGAAAAATCCAGACAAGCTCATCAATCAAAAGAATATCGCGAAAAAGTGAGAAAAATAATGTCTACTCCAGAAATGAAAAAGATGTTAAGTGAAAGGGCTAAAAAACAATGGCAAAATGAGGAGTATAAGAAATTTATGGGTCAAAAGTTTTTGGAATTTTATCAAAATAACTCTGAATACAAAGAGAAAAATAATAAACTTCTTAATGAAAATCAGAAATTATATTGGAGTAATCAAGAAAATAGAAAAAAATGGGGAGAGCAAGTAAAGAAAAGTTTTGAAAAACATCCAGAAAGAAGGGAGCAACTTTCAGAAATAGCGAAACAACAATGGAAGAATTCAGATTTAAAAAAGTGGCGCTCAGAAACAACCAAAAAACACTGGACCAAAGAATTTCGAGCTCAAAGAATCAAAACTTACAATCAGACTTATCTAAAAAGAGCCCTAGAAACCCTATATAAAATTTATAGTGAAAGAAAATCGATTAGCCAAGAAATCTATAATGAAACTAGAAAATCAATTAATGATAAAACTCTTATTAAATATGAAACCATTTGCTCCAGATTTTTTGCTGGCCACGAAGAAAGATTAAAAGAAGCCGTTGTAAATTATAACCACCGTATTAAAGCCATTATACCTCTGGAAGAAAAATTTGGTGTCTATGATATTGAAGTTCCTGGAACACATAATTTTGCTCTAGCCAGCGGTATTTTCGTTCATAATAGTTGTAAAATGGGACGCGATCGTCGTTTTCAGGCGATTCTGCCCTTGAAAGGGAAAATTATGAATGTGGAAAAATCGAAACTTGATAAAATGCTGGCTTCGCAAGAAATTAAATCTTTAATCATCGCTCTAGGAACCGGAATTGCCGCTGGGTTTAATTTAGAAAAAATTCGTTATCATCGA
>JACQAJ010000020.1 GCA_016195045.1 Candidatus Azambacteria bacterium
AATTAATCTTAATTTTATGAAAAACGCTCCGGAACATTTTGATCTAATTGTCGTTGGTGGAGGCGCCTCAGGCATGATGGCAGCTGGCCGAGCTTACGAAGAAAATCCCAATCGGCGTATTCTGTTACTAGAAAAAGCCAAGCAACTAGGAGAAAAACTGCGGATTACCGGAGGGGGACGTTGTAATATTACCAATGCCGAATTTGATACCCGAAAACTTCTTAAACACTATGGTGAAGGAGAACAATTCCTTTACTCGGCTTTTTCACAGTTTAATGTTAAGGATACTTTCTCTTTTTTTGAATCACGTGGTCTTCCTCTCGTTACCCAAGAAAGAAAACGCGCTTTCCCTGTCACTGAAAAAGCCTCGGATGTCGTCCAGGTGATGGAAAAATATGTTCAACAAACTGGTATCACTATCCGCCTCAATGAAAAAGTAAAAAAAATTATTAAAAATGGTAACCTACTCTCGGGAGTTATTTCTAATAAACGCGAATATACTACTAACACTATCATTCTCTCCTCTGGATCCATGTCACATCCCGAAACTGGTTCCACGGGCGACAGTTTTCAATGGCTAAAAGATCTTGGCCATACAATTATTACTCCCACTCCAACCCTAGTTCCGCTTTCCGTCAAAGAACCTTGGGTGAAATTACTTTCAGGAGTTTCCCTGACCTCGACCAAGATCACTTTCTTGGCCGACAACATTAAAAAATTCTCGGAAACCGGAAAAATACTTTTCACCCATTTTGGTCTTTCTGGTCCCCTGATTTTAAATAGCGCGAGTCAGGTTTCTGACCTGCTTTATTCCAAAAAAGTTACTGCCCAAATAGATATGCATCCAGAGATAGATCTCGGAACATTAAAAAATAAAGTAATAGAAATTTTTAAAAATAATCCCAATAAATTACTTAAAAATATTTTACCGGAAATAGCGCCGCCGGGATTAACACCAGCGATTCTTTCAATACTCAAAAACCATACAGGTTCAAACCATACAGGTTCAACCTGTATGGTTGATGGTGATAAAAGAATTAACAATGTTACCAAAGAAGAACGCGAAATAATTGTTAAACTTCTAAAAAACCTGCCCCTAACCATCACTGGACTCATGGACTATGATCGGGCCATTGTGGCCGACGGGGGTGTCCCCTTAAACGAGATCGATACCAAGACTATGAGATCTAAAATTTATAAAAATCTTTTTATAATTGGCGACCTATTGCATATCCGTCGCCCATCTGGCGGTTACTCTCTTCAACTCTGCTGGACCACTGGCTTCGTTGCTGGCCAACACGCAGGAATGACCTGTGACCTGTGACAATTGTGAAGCTCTAAAAAGATTAAATTTTAAAACAGCACTTCCCTAATACATAAACAATTTAAAAATATTCTCTGAAACCAAAAAAACCATATTTAAAAAATATGAAAAATCTATAATTTATAATTTATAATTTCTTAGGCTTTCGGTAACATTCGGTACATCGTAGTACCACAAACCTTACACTTTCCTTTGGCGGCTCTTCGGGTGGACTCGCCCTTGCCTTTCATGGTTACCACCTCAACATCACCCATTTCTAAGTCATTTTGTTTACATTTCATACAACGACCAACATATTTAGTATCCATTGTGTTGATTAACTTAATCTCTAACTTATAGATAATTAAGCTATTTTAAGCTATTTTTGACCTTTATTTACCCATATTTAAGGGTATTTTATATATAAAGTATATATAGGTTAATTATAAACATTGAATTTTAAAAGTCAAAGTAGTAAGATACATATAATGGTGGAATTAATTGAGTTTAAAGAACATTTTTAAAAAATAAAGAAGTTAGATAAATAAGATTAATAATAGCCAAAAAGGTCAAAAAATATTTATAAATAGTAAAAACAATAAAATGGCTTATCAAGACGCAAACCAAGGTGGTGGTTCAACAAGACCAGGAATGATTGATGTTTCATCAATGAACATCCGTTGCTCTAACCCACAATGTGAAAAACCAGAAATCACTGAATTACCTTTTATGCCTAAAGGAACCAATGGAATCTACTGCCGAACTTGTCTCCCAAAATTCAAGAACCGAAATTAATAATCAGTGACGAATAACTAATTACCCCGGTGTTGAATCGGGGTAATTAGTTTAAGGGTATATAGACTAATTAAATTTAAGATTGAATAGCAAATTTTCTACAAACTACAAACTACAAACTACTCACTACCAACTAATTGAGGCCGGGGTGGCGAAATGGCAGACGCACAGGTTTCAAAAACCTGCGAGAGCAATCTCATGAGGGTTCAAGTCCCTCCCCCGGCACCAAGTTTTACTTTTAAAAATCCTCGAACATATGAAAGCGATAGTACTTAACGAAACTGGTGGAATTGAAGTATTGAAAGTCGGTGAGACTACTCTACCAGAAATCAGTCCTCACGACTATTTAGTCAAAATAAAATACGCGGAAGTTAATTATGCTAATATTTGCTATTATCAACTAAATGACCAAAGAACTCGATTTAAAAAAAGAAATTGTTGATCTTTTTAGTGAATTTCAATCCCTGAAAACTGGTATTTTTGACTGGGATAAAACACAAAAGACTTTGATTGAATTAGAAAAGAAGATTAACGAACCGGATTTTTTTAAAGATCATATTGAAGCTCAAAAAACTTTAAAATTATTGAGTATCCTTAAAGAAACAACTAAATTTTGGGAAGACTTGGAAGTTAAAATTAAATCGATTAGTAAAATTGAAGAAATTTTTCAACTTCGAAAAGAATTAAATAAAGAAAAAATTAAAGCTCTCATGACTGGACCCTATGATCAGAATAATGTTATTTTATCAATTCAAGCGGGGGCAGGCGGTCATGATGCTCAAGACTGGGCTGAAATGCTTTTGAAAATGTATCAACGTTACGCTGATCGAAAAAATTGGCCCTGGAAAATTCTTCATTACCATGAAGGACCGGAAGGTGGAATTATTAACGCTTCTTTAGAAATACAAGGCCAATATTGTTATGGTTATTTAAAAAAAGAAAATGGTGTTCATCGTTTAGTCAGAATCTCGCCTTTCTCCGCTAAAAATCTACGCCATACTGGGTTCGCAATGGTCGAAATTTTACCAGAATTTAGTGAAATCAATGAAAGAGAAGTCAATATCAATGAAGAAGATTTACGAATTGATTTTTATCGTTCCGGCGGGGCGGGCGGCCAAAATGTTAATAAGGTCGAAACGGCCGTGAGATTAACCCATCTTCCCACTGGATTAGTGGCCGCTTGTCAGACGGAAAGATTTCAAGCCACCAACAAAAAGAAAGCCCTGTCGATCTTAAAATCGAAAATAGTTCACCTGCTCGAGAAACATCAAATCAAAGAAATTAGCGAACTAAAAGGAGAAAAAGTTAAAATCGAATGGGGACACCAAATCCGTTCTTATGTCCTCCACCCTTATAAATTAGTTAAAGATCACCGGAGTAAAATTGAAACAACTAAAACCGAAGAAGTTCTTGATGGCGATTTAGATTTATTCATCGAAGCCGAAATTGCTTTGGATAAGTAATTTGTGATATAATAGACTTGTTCCTTGATATATTTCAACTACAATGTTTACCTTTTTAATGAAATCGCGTCAGACTTCATAAAAATTGTTCCACCATAACTCGGTTATGCCTCAACAATTTTTACTCGTCTTCCTTATTTCATTTAAAAATCTAAACATTTCGTTATGAAATATATCAAGGAACAAGTCTAAAATCTTATTGTTAGAAATTTTTATTTTATACCTAACAAGCTAATTTTTATGATTCTCTTTAAAGACATTTCCAAAACTTATAAAATTAATAGCCATGAAGTGACCCCGCTTCAAAATATCAATTTAAAAATTGACAATGGCGAGTTTGTCATCGTCGCTGGTCCTTCGGGCGCCGGTAAAACATCCCTACTAAGGCTTTTGACTTGCGAAGATCGGCCCAGTACTGGCGAGATCTATCTGGATACTCTAAAAATTAATGATTTAAAGAATAGTGAACTCCCCTTTTTGAGACGAAAAATTGGTTCGATTTTTCAAGATTTTAAATTACTCCCCAGAAAAACGGTCTATGAAAATGTCGCCTTTGCCTTGGAAGTGATCGGAAAAAATAATAAAGAAATAAAGGAAACAGTTTTGGAAGTTTTAGAGCTAGTCGGACTAGAAAAATTAATCTATAATTTCCCTCATGAGATCTCCGGCGGTGAAATGCAAAGAACCGCCATTGCCCGAGCCATTATCTCAAAACCGGATATTTTAACTGCTGATGAACCCACTGGAAATCTTGATCCTCTAGTCAGCTGGGAAATTGTCAATCTGCTGACCAAAATCAATGAACTAGGCACGACCGTTATTCTTTCCAGTCATAACAAAGAAATGATTGACGCCCTAAAAAAACGCGTTGTCACACTCAAGAATGGTAAAATCATTAGAGACGAACAAAAAGGAAAATTTATCTTTTAGAATAATCCACGAATGGCAACGAATACCATTTACTAATTGCAACGAATATTAATAAAATAGATTCGTCGCCATTCGTAATTAATTTGTCGCCATTCGTAAATTATATGATGTTTGAATTATTTCCCAACTTAACAAGAGTGATCAAATCAGGGTTTACTAGCTTCACCCGAGATAGTCTTTTATCTATTACCACCATCTTTATAATTTCTTTAAATTTAGTCGTCATCGGTGGTATTTTACTCTTTTCAGTGATGACCAAAGAAGTTCTTAAAGGAATTGAAGATAAAATAAATATTTCAATTTACTTTAAAGATGGAGTTCAGGAAGGAGAAATTAGAGCCATTCAAGGCAGTCTTTCAGTTGTCAAAGAGATCAAGGAGATTGAATATATCTCTAAAAATGATGCCTTGGAAAAATTCAAAGACAAACGAAAAGATGATGTGGTTATTATCGAAACTATTGAAGAACTAGAATCTAATCCCCTTCAAAATTCTTTAAAAATTAAAGCCGTCAACACCAATGATTATCCCAAAATAATTTCTTATTTAGAAATCCCGGAATTTAAAACTAAAATTGATACCATCAATTATTATGAAAATGAAAAAGTTCTCTCCAGAATAAATAATAAATGAAAAAGTTCTCTCCAGAATAAATAATATAATTTCTGGAGTTGAGAAATCTGGAGCAGTTCTGGCTCTCATCCTTTCAATGATTGCGATTCTAATTACTTTTAGTACCATCAAACTAACAATTTATAGCTTCCGAGAAGATATTACCGTGATGAGATTAGTTGGAGCTACTAATTGGTTTATTCGCGGCCCATTTATCATCGAAGGGATAATTTATGGATTTTTAGCCGCCCTCATCGCTCTGATTGTTCTTTATATGGGAACCGAACAGGTTTCCGGCTTTCTTAAGGGCTTCTTAGATAATTACAATATATTTTCATATTTTAAAATGAACATTGTAAGAATCTTTGGTTTTCTCATGATAACCGGAGTTCTCTTAAGTACCGTTAGTAGCCTCATCGCTGTTAGAAAATACTTGAAAATTTAAGTAACTTCAAACCACATATTAAAAGAAAAGCTTGAAATTTATGACAAAATATAAAATTACGATATAAATTCTCCTTTAGGGTTTAAGTTTTTCAATTAATTGATCTTCTAATTTATAAAATTCGTCGGAGCGTTCATGGCGGGGACGAGGAAGATGATTAACAAAAATCTTTTCTAGTTTTCCGGGACTGGGTGTTAAAACCGCAATTCGATCAGCTAATTCAATGGCCTCTTTAATAATATGGGTGACCAAAATGATGGTCTTTTGACGCGCCCGCCAAATACTAAGAATTTCTTTTCGTAATTGAGAAGCTGTAAATGAATCCAGTTCTGAAAATGGTTCGTCCATAAAAATTACATCGGGATCAGTTACTAAAGCTCGGGCGATGCCTACTCTTTGTTTCATACCACCGGAAAGTTCGTGAGGATAAAGATGAGCGGATTTTTCCAGCCCCAAAAGTTTCAGTTCAGTGTTGATTTTTTCTTTACGAAGATGGTCTGGAACAGAACGGGCAATCAGCGCCAGTTCGACATTTTGGAAAACCGACAGCCAAGGAAAGAGCGCGAATTGTTGAAAGACAAAACCAATCCGCGACAAAAACTCTTCTGAATCAAATTCTATCGATCCTTCATATTTTTTTTCCAACTTGCTCATAATTCGCAATAGTGTTGATTTTCCACAACCTGAGGGGCCCAGAAAAACAAAAAATTCTCCTGGCATAATCTCGAGATTGATGTTTTCCAGTGCGGGCATTTCTCTGGATAATCTATGATTCTCATCAGAAAATCTTTTTGTTAATTGTTTTAATATAATCTTTGGTTTTGTCATAATTTTAACTACCCCACTCTTTCTCTAATAAACCTAATTCAATTTTTCTTTACGAAGCGAATATTATCTATCCACCCAAAGATCCAATTTAAGAAAAATGGGGTTGATTTCGTAACCTAATCTTCCATCTGTTTATGGCTCTTCTCTAATAAGGGAAGCCATAATACTTTATTAATAGTAAAAATAATAATTAAAAATCCCAGGACCCCAAAGGCGGTCACCGAAAAATTCTGAGAAAAAGATTGGAAAAAACTTCCTAAACCCACATGAGTTCCAATAATAATTTCGGTAGCCATTAAGGCTTCCCAACCCTCTCCTAAACCAATAATCGATCCGGTGATTAGACCGGGAATGCTAACTGGAAATAAAAAATTAAAAATATATTTCCATCCTTTAAGTTGCATAATTTCTACCGCTTCTTCCCATTCATGCTTCATTAATTTTAGAGAACTAATAATCGAAAAAAAGATCGGCCATAAAATAGCCAACACTAAAAAGAAAATAATCGTTTTTTCCGAAACACCGCCCCAAAAAATTGCCAAGGGTAAGACTGCAAAAGTTGGAAAACTCTGAAGAACATCAAACAAGGGTAGGGCAATCGTCGCGCCCCGACCCCGATAAAAAAGCGCCGCCAAAATCCAGCCGATAAAAACAGCGATTAAATAGGCAATTAAAAGACGATTAAATGAAACAAAAATATCAGAAAAAAGCTTCCCTGAAGGTATACCAAAAATCTTTGAAAAAGTAAGAAAAAAGATGAAGGGAATTATAATAATTCCAAAAGTAAATATCAAATGCCATCTTGTTTTATAAATTTTTAACAAATATTTTTTTCTCATAGATTAAACATCAATATTCTTTACGCTAATAATTATATCATTTTAAAAGATTATTAAGAAACAAGTCTAGTATTTAAACAACTTATTGAAAGATCGAATCCCATAAATTAAAGCAAAAATACCTATGATCGCTCCCGAGATATACCAAAAATTATTTAACCAAATTTCAATAGTCTTCAGATTATTCCCCAAAAAATACCCTAACAAAAGATGAAAAACTGACCAGATAAAACCGCTAAGAATATTCCAGAAAAGAAATTTTCTTTGCGTCATACTAGAAAGACCGGCTACAAATGGCACAATCGCCCGAAGCGGGGCAATAAAACGAGCCCCAAAAATACTCTTGCTTCCATATTTATCAAAAAATTCTCGGCCACGATCTAAATGTTCGGCCTTAAGTAATTTATTTTCGTTATGAAAAAAATGAATTCCTTTGGTACCAAGATAATAACTTAAACTATCACCCAAAACTGCTCCCAAAGTAGTGCTTAATATAAGAAGATCAATCTTCAGATAACCCTGTGATGATAAGAAACCAGCCAAAACAATTAAACTCGCTCCCGGTATTACCACTCCAATAAATACCATTGACTCCAAAAAGGCGGCCCAAAAAATAAGCCCATAAACCCAAGGTCCCAGCTGTGAAATAAACGATAATGATGAATTTAAGAATTCCATAAAAAATCAAATAATTTCTCATTCTCAATTTAATAGAAATTGAGAATGAGAAATTAAGAACTTATAATTTAATGTTTATAATTTGCTCTGCTGTTTCTACGGACTAAAAAGCTCCAAACCGATAAGTTAGCCATTTTATTCCCATTCCATGGTCGCTGGCGGTTTATTGGTAATATCATACACTACTCGATTAACTTCATCAACTTCATTAGTAATCCGGGCTGATATTTTTTCAAGAATAGAAAAATCGATTTTAGAAAAATTGGCGGTCATAGCATCTCGTGACTCAATAATTCTTAACACGATTGGATATTTATAACTTCTCTCATCCCCCTGAATACCAACACTCTTAATTGGCAATAAAACCGCAAAACTCATCCAGATATTTTTCCAATATTCTGTTTCTCTTAATTCTTCTTCAATAATATTGCTAGCCTGTCGAACAATTTTGACTCGCTCTGGCGTTATCTCACCAATAATCCGAATCGCCAAACCAGGCCCAGGAAAGACCTGTCGAGTGGTTATCTCTTTTGACAAACCAAGCTCACTGGCAATTTTCCTAACTTCATCTTTATATAAATTCTTCAGCGGCTCACAAAGCTTCATTTTTAGATTTTTCGGCAATCCCCCAACATTATGATGAGATTTAATTTTCGAAGAATGTTTAGTTAAACCACTTTCAATTCGATCAGAATAAATAGTTCCTTGAACTAAGAAAACAGCGTGCTCTTTCTTGGCCACACTATAAAAAATATCAGCAAAAAGTTTGCCAATAATTTTTCTCTTCCGTTCTGGGGAAGTAACTCCTTTTAAGGCTTTAAAGAATTGTTTTTTAGCCTTAATAATCTTAAGATTTAAGTTTTTTTTCTGAAAAATTTTCTCAATAAACTTTGTTTCTCCTTCACGCATTAAACCCGTATCAACATAAACAGCGATTAATTTTTTACCAATGGCTCGGCCAACTAATTCCGCGGTCACTGAAGAATCAACTCCGCCTGAAAGTCCAATAATCGCCTTCTTCGTTCCGATAATTTCTCTGGTTTCTTTAATTAAATTTTCCACTACGAGAGTTGAAGTCCAAGACTTTTGACACTGACAAATACTAAAAACGAAATTCTTAAAAATTTGATCGCCCCCTTCCGTATGAGTAACTTCCGGATGAAATTGAACTCCAAAAATTTTTTGTTTAAAATTGGCAAAGGCGGCAATTTTTGAATACCGAGTACTTGCAATCGAAACAAATAATTTGGGTAATCGAACAACCAGATCACGATGATTCATCCAGACATTTTTTGATTTTCCCATACCAACTAAAATCCTATCTTCACTTTTTAGATCCAATTTTATTAGTCCATATTCACCGAATTTCCCAGAAATAACTTTACCCCCCATTGAATGCGCAATCAACTGATGCCCATAACAAATTCCCAATATCGGTATGTTAGAATATAAAATTTCTTGATCAAATTTGGGGGCGTTTTTTTCATAGACTGATCTGGCCCCACCAGACAAAATAATCCCTTTGATCGATTTATCAGCGAGGAGTAAGTGAGCCGAAATATCAGACGGTCTAACTTCAGCATAAACACCCAGATCTCTAATTCGCCGAGAAATCAAATGGCTCGGCGTATTTTTCTAATATTTTTCTTTCAGATAAATCAAGGATTTTATATCCCAAAATAAAGTTTTTTACAACACTCCATTCTTCTCGTCCCCCAGGTACAATATCAGGAAAAGAAAGTATTTTATCGACCATACCAAGCGCCCTGTTTTGAGCATTGGCCGCGGCTTCGTTCTTTCCAGAGTCATAAAAAGAATACATCCGCCCGATTTCCGGATACAAATTGGCCATATAAAAAAGTGCGTCTTTGGACATAGGTTAGTGTGTAGTGTGTAGAGATTCAAATATATCTATTTTTCTACCAACTACTCAATTATTTAGCAAATTGAATAATTTTATAAATTATTTCTTCAGCTTTTTTAATTACTCCTAAGTCGTTAATACTTCGTGAACGATTACCTAAATTAGGTTTTATATTGATCATTGAATCAAATTCCAACACTCCGTTGGGATTTTCTTCAAATCTTATATTAAACCCCCAGACATCCTCAAATTTTGAACCACTGTTCGTTAAAACCTCTGAAGCCTCAATATGATAATCGCCACCCAGCGCCACTCTTCCAATTTCAATATCCACGGCACCCTTAATCATTGTCCCGTACCAATTTTGGGCGAAATCTTTTACTTCCTGAATACTAATTAATTTATCTAAAATTTTTATTTCCATAATCACTAAAAATTACTTAAATATCAATCTTTCCTTGCTCTCTTGGTATATAGTAATTTATTTTTCGCAAAAAAATTTGGTGGACCCGGGGAGAATCGAACTCCCGTTTCTCGGATGCAAACCGAGTACTCTACCACTAAGTTACAGGCCCTTGAATTAGCTTGTAGGTCGTAGCTTTTTAGCTTATTAGGTTTGGAATTCTCCTCATACAAACAAGATTCGATCAACCTACAACCTACAAACTACAACCTACAACCTACAACCTACAACCTACAATCTACAAGCTAAGTAACCACTCCTCCCCCCAACATCTCTCCTGTTTTTGAATAAAAAACTATCGATTGACCAACCGCCACTGCCCATTGAGATTTTTTAAAAGTTACTTCGATTTTTTTATTTTTAATTTCCTTAATACTGCAATCAACGATTTCACCGCCATATCTAATCATAGCTCTTATGTTTTTAGAAATTGACTGATTGATCCAATTGATTTTGTGAACAAGAATTTTCTTGGTCATCAGTTCCGAGGAAAATTTATCCTTAGTAACATAAATCCTATTCTTTTTAATATCTTTGGAGACAACGAAATAGGGTCCGCCAGATATTCCTAGTCCCTGTCTTTGGCCAATCGTATAAAACCAGGCACCTTCGTGAGTCCCTAATTTTTCACCCTCGATAGAAAGAATGTCGCCAGATCGCTTGGGAATATAGTTAGACAAAAAATCTTTCAGTTTAACTTTACCAATAAAACAAATTCCTTGGCTATCGGGTCGATTGGCAGTTAGTAGGCCAATTTTTTTAGCCATTTTCCTGACATCAGTTTTCAAATAATCACCAATCGGAAACAAACAGTATTTTAACTGTTTTTGATTAAGAGTCCAGAGAAAATAACTTTGATCTTTGGTCTCATCTTCGGCCTGAAAAAGCTGATAGGTATCTTGGAATTTAAGATCTCTCTCCGCCAGCTGGCGAATCGAGATAACTTTATCATTTTTTAATTTTAATTTGTCATTTTGATTTTTGATTTTTGATTTTTGATTTTTCACATAGTGTCCCGTCGCAATATAATCAGCCCCCTCCTTGATTGCTCGCTTTAAAAATAAATTAAATTTAATCTTCTGATTGCACATGACATCCGGATTGGGAGTAATCCCAGATCGATAACCTTTAATCATATAATCAACCACTTCTTTTTTGTACTCCGCCTCAAAATTCCAAGTATAAAAAGGAATATCCAAAACGGCCGCCACTCGCATTGCCGATTCCCGATCTTCTTTATAGGGACAGTTGAATCGGTTATCTGTCCAATTCTTCATAAAAACACCTGTTACGTCGTAACCCTGTTTTTTCAATAAAGCCGCGGCTACCGAAGAATCTACTCCTCCCGAGATGGCTACAAAGACTCTTGGTTTAATGGATAATCGATGATTACTTTTATTCATAATTTTCAATTTTTAATTTCTCATTTTAGTATGTTTCTCTCTCCATTCCTTAATCTTCTTATGATTACCAGTCATCAGCTCCTTGGGAACACGCCACTTTTTTTTACCATCAACAGAGAAAACTTCTGGCCTCGTATATTGAGGGAAATCAGTAAAACCCCAGATATGTTCTTTCAATTCTTTCTTTCTTTCTTTGATTCGAGCTTTCGATTTATTCTTTAGTTCATCTAAAACCCCCAGAACCCCGGGAATTAATCGGGAAACACTTTCTACAACAGTTATCGCGGGCAATTCTCCGCCCATTAGAATATAATCCCCAACCGAGACCACCTCATCAACTAATTTATTGACTCGCTCATCAATCCCTTCATAGCGCCCACAGATCATAATTAATTGATCAAGCCTTGAATAGCGATCAATTGTTTGCTGATTGAGAACTTTCCCGCGCGGAGAAAAAAGGATAATTTTTGCTTTTTTATTTTTCGCTTTTAATTTGATGGCCTTCAGCGCTTTAAAAATTGGTTCGATTTTTAAAACCATCCCCGATCCACCTCCATAGGGACGATCATCAGTCATTTGATACCGATCATCGGTATACTCTCGAAGATTATGAAATTTAATCTTGATTAATTTTTTCTTTTCCGCCCGCGCTAAAATTGATTCTTTTAAATAAGAATCCAAAATCTCTGGGAAAATTGTTATAACATCAAAAAAAATCATAGTTTATATTTAGCCAAAAGTATCTAGAAATAATAAACAGAAAATTAGATTAAAATGTAAATATCAAAAATTAAAATAGCAATGTAAAATTTGAAGATTAAATCTAACAAAATCGAACTTCGTCGTGAAGTTCAATTTTTGAGTTTGAAAATTGAGTAATTAAAAATTATTCGGATTTTAATATTTTGATTTGCACCCAATTTGTCCAAATTTTCCCTAAGGAAAATATGGGTACAAATTGCAGTGCAGAACTAAAGGTTTTACGCATTTTAAATTTTGAATTTTAAATTTTGATTTAATTATTTATGGCATATTCTTCCGAGACGCTTCCACGTTTTTCCAGCCTCCAAGTAGATGTAAATGTAAATGGTCGATCAACTGGCCCCCACCGCGACCGACATTAAAAACGAGTTTATAACCAGTCTGGTCAAGATTAAAATCTTTGGCCACTTTTTTAGCCACTAAGAACAGTTCGGAAACAATAGCCCGATCACCCTCTTCTAAATCATTGATTGATCCAATGTGTCGATTAATTTGGGGCACCACCAACAAATGAATTGGGGCCGAAGGCTTAATACTTTTAAAAACCGCAACTGAATCGTTTTTATAAACAAAATCGCCCGGCAGCTCCCCTTTTATAATTTTACAAAAAATACAGTCAGTCATGGAATAGATTTAAAGATTAAGAATTAAGGATTTTATTTAATTCATAATTCCTAAATTTATACAATAAATTTTACATGTAATCACTTAAATACAATATGCTAATTTCTTTGACTTTCTTTAGTTGTTGATCGTTAACAATAAAAACCTCAACGTTATTTTCAATGACCGTCGTTAAGTTAATGATATTAGGTGTTTTTATCCCACATTTTATCCTTAAAGCAATAACCTGATTAATGAGCTTTTCTATTGTATTATACCATTAAATATTAAAAAAATTACAAAATTATTAAATGGGACTGTCGCCGAATACGCTTTCGTAACGAAATGCCCTGTTTGTCCAGATTTTCTGAAGGAAAATATGGTGACAAACGGCCATACCGCACCGGCCGAGATATTTTAATATCACAAGAAATGGTATTCGGTGACAGTCCCTAACTAACCTACGTTATAGTGTAGAGTTCACAGTAGAAAACGATGTGAATATAATAAAAAATGATCGTTCTTTAAAAAGCGTCAAAACCTTGTTAGAAGAGGTTAAAAATAATACTCTGCTGGATATGATTACATCAGCAGAGAGAAAATTAAATAAGTCTGGTTATCACCTGTCGAGTGAAGCCAAGAAAAGACTTCGCTGGCTTTATGTTCTTTATCATAAACAAGATAATAATGTCACTAAGACGGCTCATAAATTAGGTCTTTCTCGAGAATGGCTTTCTCAGATTAAAAGTCTCTTCGAAAAAGGAGATCGCGATCCAAGGAAGTTAGAACCAAAATCTAAAGCTCCTCACGATACCAGTCATCGAAAAAGAATTTCCAAAGAGATTGAAAATAAGATACTTAAGGTCAGAGCTGATTCACAGAATATCTGGGGAAAGATTAAGATGGCGGTCGTCCTGAAAAGAGACTACGGGATTCAGGTTAATCCCAACACAATTAATAAATATCTTCATCGACATAAAAAGATTGATCCCAAGATTTCCTTGAAAAACAGTAAAGCTTGGAAAGGAAAGTTGGCTCGAGAAAATCCCCAGCCGGAATTGCGAGTCAGATACCGTCCACCCAAAAAGATTGAAGAAAAGGCCCAGCATTTTGAGTGCTGGGCCACACTGAATCCACTCAGGAGACAGCTAGAAGCGACTATCCGAAGTCTCGGATTTGAATATGGTTTTTGAATTACAGTCGCGACAGAGAACAAAAAACTCTTTCAGCCATTCATCACCTTCCGGGCTATTATAGGTCTGTACGTAATGTTCAACGGCTGGCTGTGCAGATTTGCACTTTGAGCATTCGCCTTTGCCGACGGCATCAAGATTTACGATTGGATACCAGTACGGCACGCCATCGTAGTTTGCTCCATGCCACGACCTTGTTCGGCTGTACTCGTTCCACTCCCTCTGTGTTCTGTACACCTTTGCGTCTTCGGGCAGAAATTCTCGAACGACTACTCGTTGTCGCAAGGTGGGATCGAGGAAAAAGTACACGTCTCGATTTTTCCCAGGATCAGAATCACACCAGGAGTTGAGCAAGCCGTTAAGAATCCCTGCTATCTCCTGATTTTCTTGGTGCTGCCGTTCTCGGCGACCCACCTCGTCACTTGCCGCCTTTGCTGCTCTCTGTTTTGTGTCAATACCACTTCGTCGTACTTTGATATTTTTGGGAAAGCTCATCTATGACCTCCTTTTTTTAAGTGTACTTGTACTAAGTGTACTTGTACTGAGTGTAAATTTATCACGTAACTAGAAAATGTCAACAAAAAATCTGTCGTACCAAAATGATAATGTCATGGTGTACCAAAATAGAAATGTCATACTTGATAAAAGTATCTAATAGTTGTGCCATAATTTAATCTAGGTCGTATTAATAAAAATAAAGTAATTAACCTAGTAAAGATTATGGAAC
>JACQAJ010000077.1 GCA_016195045.1 Candidatus Azambacteria bacterium
ACCTTTTTCCGTTGTCCTTCTGGATGAATTAGAAAAAGCTCACCCTAATATTAATAATCTTTTCCTCCAGGTTCTGGACGAGGGTTACCTCACCGATGATTACGGAGAAAAAACTTCTTTTTTAAATTCCATTATTATCGCCACCTCGAATGCGGGCAGTGAGTTCATTAGGGAAAAAATTAAAGAGGGGATAGACGAAAAAGAATTGGAAAGTAATTTAATTGAATTTGTATTAAAAAATCATATTTTTTCTCCCGAATTTATTAATCGTTTTGACGCGGTGGTCGTTTTTACACCCTTAACCAAAGAAGATCTTTTTAAGGTGGCCCGAATAGAACTTGGGGAATTAAATAAGAAATTAAAAGAAAAGCAATTAGAAATTCAAATCACCGATGAATTATTAGCTCGACTAGCCGAACTTGGTTTTGATCCCGTCTTTGGCGCTCGAGCCCTCAAACGAACCATCAATGAAAAAATTGAGGACCTCATCACCCAAGGAATTTTAGAAAATAAATATCGCTCTGGCGAGAAAATAATCATTAATCCAATGATGCTTTAAAAAGATGCTTTAAAAAGATTGATAAATATTCTAATTATAGTACTCTTAATCTGAATTTTGGGTCAAGCCAGGAATGATAAAACAAAACAACCATGCTACAAAAAATCAAAAATATTCTTAACTATGAATCCGGAAATTTTAACCTAAATACCTTAATGATAGGTTTTTTTTTCTTTCTCTCTGGGTTGTTGGGACTTTTGAGAAATAATTTATTAGCCAGTCGATTTGGAGCTGGGGATCAATTGGACATTTATTTTGCTTCTTTCAAGATTCCCGATTTAATTTTTAATCTCTTAATTTTTGGAGCGATCTCGGTCGGTTTTATTCCTTCTTTTTTGAAAGAATGGCATAAAGATAAAGAAAAAGCTTGGGATTTAGTTAATAATTTTTTTCACTTTATCGTTTTTTTCTCGCTCATCTTAATCATTCTTTTAATAATTTTAATGCCCATCATTGTTCCTGTCATTGCCCCGGGTTTTTCCAATGAAAAAATAAAAGCCATTATATCTCTTAGTCGCCTGCTTTTAATTCAGCCCTTATTTTTAGGAATGGCGGCCGTTTTTTCGGGAGTGCTCCAAAGTTTTAAAAAATTCCTCGCTTATTCTCTCGCGCCTTTATTTTATAATTTAGGAATTATTGGCGGCATTATTTTTCTCGTTCCACCTTATGGTTTAAATGGATTGATTTATGGCGTGATTATCGGTGCCTTTTTTAATTTTTTAATTCAATTAGTTACCGTTTACCAATCAGGTTTTAAATATCAATTTATTTTTAATTTAAAAAATCAAGTTCTTCGACAAATCATTAAATTAACTCTGCCCCGTTCTTTTGATTTATTAATTAGTCAAGCTAATTTAGTTTTAATCACGGTTTTTTCTTCTTACCTCGCCAGTGGCAGTCTAACAATTATCAGTTTTGCTCGCGATCTGACTAATTTTGTCGTCACTCTCTTTGCGGTTTCTTTTGCGGTTTCCAGTTTCCCGGTTTTTACTACTTTAGTTAATCAAGGTAATTATGAAGAATTAAAAAAGTTTATTAATCAAGTGATTGTTAAAATTTTATTTTTTTCCATTCCCATCGCTGGTATTTTTTTAATCTTCAGAGCGCCTATAGTGAAATTAATCTTTAGCTATGGTCAATTTACCGCCGAGCACACTTTGTTGACGATTCAAACCTTGGGATTTCTCGCTCTCTCAATAATTCCTTTGGGATTAACTCAAACTCTGATCAGAATCTTTTTTTCTCTTTCGGATACCAAGACTCCTTTCTTCGTCTCATTGATAACTTTTATCATGAATATTATTTTAATGTCAGTTTTTTCGAAAACCCTAGGAGTTCCGGGATTGGCTCTGACCATGACCATAACCAGTTTCTTTCAGGTAATTGTTCTAATAATTATTTTGCAAAAAAAGATCAACTGGTTTGAAAAAAAATTGTTTCTTGGGTCCATAAAAGAAATTTTTAAAAAAATTCTAAAAAACTAAAAGGCGATCAAAGTCTTTAAAGTACTTTGTCGCCTTAATAACTAACACTGACGCTGGAGCCAACATATCGAAAATTACTTAAAAACCCTTTTTATATCACCACCGCTATTGAAAGCGGATAGTGGGATATGAGCCCACACTGCGCTTGCTGATGACTGAGTTATAAGTAATTAATGTTGGCGTCCAGCGGGTCGGTGGAAGAGAGGAGTCTAATGCAGACAGGCTCCTAGAGGACCACCAACCATCAACCGTACATAAATATTAAACCCATTGTCTATTTTAAGCAACTGCAAATACACACTATACACCACTGATTGTTTTTACTAATATAGAGCCATGAAAGCACAAAATAATTTAATTAGAAATTTCTGCATTATTGCTCATATTGATCACGGAAAGTCGACCTTAGCTGATCGATTTTTAGAATTTACTAAAACTATTGACAAGGCCAAAATGCAACCCCAAATTTTAGATATGAATCCCCTAGAAAGAGAGCGGGGAATTACCATTAAAATGCAACCCGTTAGAATGGTGTATCATCCTAACGGGACAATTGACAATTCACAATTAATAACTGACCAACCAAGTCAAATGTCGACAATTAATGATCAGATATTATCAGATTCAAAATATATTTTGAATCTGATTGATACTCCGGGTCACGCTGATTTTGGTTATGAAGTTTCTCGA
The DNA here is from genome assembly GCA_016195045.1 of Candidatus Azambacteria bacterium. Lineage (GTDB taxonomy): Bacteria > Patescibacteriota > Minisyncoccia > GWC2-36-17 > JACQAJ01 > JACQAJ01. The sequence continues at coordinate 2,734 of JACQAJ010000077.1, forward strand.
GCGTTGAAAGCCGTTGAAGGAGCCATTCTTTTAGTTGATGCCACTCAAGGCATTCAAGCCCAAACAATTTTTAATTATGAAAAGGCAGTCACGGCTGGACTAACGATCATTCCAGTAATCAATAAAATTGATCTCTATACCGCCAAAGTCGACGAAGTTAAGTTGGAAATTATCGATCTTCTGAAACTTAAAGATGAATCGGAAATTTTAACCGTTTCGGCCAAGACTGGTCAGGGAGTGAAAGATATTTTAGAAGCCGTGATTAAAAAAATACCTGCCCCTCAAGTTAATCTAAATCTACCCGTAAAAGCTTTAATTTTTGATTCAATTTATGATTCTTATCTTGGCGTCATTGCTTTTGTGAGAATTTTTTTGGGAACTGTTAGGGCTGGCGAAACCATAAAATTGATGCAGAAAAATACGACGACTCAAATAAAAGAAGTAGGAATTTTTAATCCCAGATTTAAAACCACTGATCAATTATCAAGTGGCGAAATAGGTTATATTGCGACCGGCTTAAAAGATATTACTCAGGCTCGGGTCGGGGAAACCATTACCACTCTTAAAAATCCCACTCTTCAAAAATTACTTGGTTATGACGAACCAAAACCAGTCATCTTTGCTAGTTTTTATAGTTCCCAGAAATCTGATTTTAATATTCTCTCTGAATCGATAAAAAAATTGAATCTTAACGATCCCGCTTTTCAAGTCGAAGAAGAGCGATCAGTCATTCTGGGAAGAGGCTATCGTTGTGGTTTTCTGGGGATACTTCATCTGGATATTATTAGAGAGAGACTGAAACAAGAATTTAAAGTCGAGCCAGTTATCCTTTCTCCTTCAGTTAATTACAAAATTCTTTTAACTAACCAAACAGAGAAATTGATTTATACTGCTGAAGAACTG
>JACQAJ010000078.1 GCA_016195045.1 Candidatus Azambacteria bacterium
ATCATCACCAGAATAATTCTGATCAAACCAAGCAATAAATTAGAGACGAGAAATTCCAAAAGAGTTAGAGGAGTAATAAAAATATTTAAAAAATTCTTTTCCCAAACCTCTTCTAAAAAAGCCACCGAAACCGCTACTTGTGATTGTTGTAAAAAAGTCCAAAAAATAATAGCTCCCAACAAAAAAGTGACTAAATTTAAATCTTTAATATTAAGTTTTTCCAAATAAATACTTAAAAAACCCCACAGAAAGAGATCCATTGGTGGCCAGAAAAAGACATCCATTAATCTCGGCAAACTGCGTTTATAAAGATAAACATGTCTAATTAAAAGCGCGTTGATACGGTGTAGTTTCATAAGTGATAGTTATAAAGTTATCAAGCTTGTCAAGTTTATAAAGTTAAATCCTAATAAGCTAAAAAGCTACAAGCTAAGAAGCTAACTCCTGGCAATCATCAAAAAAACATCATTTAAATCTTTTCTTCCATATTTTTTGATCAGCTCACTTGGTTGGCCATCATCAATCATTTTACCTTTACTAATAAAAATAACCCGATCACACACTTCTTCAATTTCATCCATATTATGAGAAGTATAGAGAATGGTCACGCCCATTGCTTTTTGAATATGTTTTAGCATTTTTCTTGTCCGATCAGCAATGTCGGGATCCAATGAGGCCGTTGGTTCATCTAAAAGTAAAAGTTTAGGATCATTCAAAAGAGCTTTGGTGAGGTTTAATCTCGTTAATTGTCCCGTAGAAAGAGTGGAGGTCATATTGGACAAAAATTCTTTAATTTCAAAAAATTCAGTGAGATCATTAATTTTATTTTTAATATTTTTAACGCCATAGAGGCGGGCAAAAGTCGCTAAATTTTCCCAGACCGTTAAATTATTGGGTAAAGCCACATAAGGTGAGGAAAAATTCATTTGACTTAAAATTTCTTCATGGTGATAACGAATATCATGACCAAAAATCTTAATCTCCCCACTGGTCGGAGTAATTAAATTTAGAAGCATCTGAATGGTGGTAGTTTTTCCAGCGCCATTCGGTCCCAATAAACCAGTAATAATACCTTCATTAATTTCCAAAGAAAGATCGTCAACCGCTGTCACGCCATTAAATTTTTTTACTAAATTTCTAGTTTCTATAATAAGCATAGTCAATTAATTCATCATCACTAAACTTGATAAAACTGTCCGTGAAAACCAAAGGGAATATGATGGGGGACTTCCGCTCTCGCTAATTCAGTAAAAGAACTGGCATCCAAGACTAATAAAAAGGAATTTCCTTTTTGAACATTTAAAACAACTGACATAATCACCCCTTCATCTTCTTTGATCGCATTGGGTGAAGGTATAAAGACTGGCTCGCCAGGATAACAATCATTTTGATGCCAGATTTGAACATTTTTATCTTGAAGATCAATCTTGACTAATCGATCGAGAAAATTGTTGGGATTATTTTTATCTGAACCCACTCCATAAACAAAATGATATTTTTTTGTATTCGCTAATTGATAATTAATTCGAGGTAGTTCTATTGGCTCAGCACTCATGACTTCATATTTTACCGCCGAAGTTTCTAGATTAATGTGATAGCGACGCAATTCTCCCAGACGAGGTAATTCTTTATCTGTTTCTCCGCGTAAAATATCAAGATATAATTTTTCAATGACGCTGGCGTCTGGATAAGCTGAAATATCGAGCGTAATTTCATTCTCATTTTCAAAAGCATTGATATGGTGAAAAGCAAAAAAGGCCTCGCTCTTACAATTTCCGACCAGCTTTCCGTCCTTTCTGCTAACAACCAGAAACCGCGCACCTCTTTCTGGTTGCCATTGATAATTTTCAATAAATGGTTGGCCGCTCAAGAGTAAGCTAAAAAGATTAACCACAAAAGGATACTCAACCAGCACCAGATAGTTTTCGGTTAAGGCAAAACTATGCATGTAAGAAGGGGCATCAGTCGGTATTGAGCTAACAAGTTCCCGGGTTGCGGAATGATCTGGAAGACGATAGAGATTATAGGTCGATTGAGCTGAAAAATTGGTCAAAAAATTTAGGCTTTCTTTTTTAGAAAAATCATAGTGAGGGTGCGCGGTCGTGGTAATGCCTGGCAAGGCATCGGCGTATTTTATCACTCCCAAGGTTTCCAAGGTTTGGGGATTAAATTCTATCGGCAGAGGCAGTTCAGTGAGGGCAACATATTTATCAGCCAGCTTAGAGATATTGACATTGGCGTTATCAGTAAAGGATGGAGAAAATATTTGAGTAAAGCGTTGGAAAATAGACCGACAAGGATCCGTAGCAAACTCAGCATAACCAATCTTACCTTTGTCTCGGGCGTATTGATAAGCCTGGCTCTCTAAAAATTTGTTGACATAAGAAACCTGGCCCTGAGCAAATGAAAAAGCATGGAGCATTGAGAATCCATCGAACCAGTGTCGCATTTTTATATCACCCACTTCGAATCGAGCCGGACCATTCCTGATTAAAGTCCCCGAAAGCCAAGCCGGCAACCTTCCCGTAATAGTTAATTTTTCTATCGAGATTTCTTTGTCTAAAGTAGAAAAACCTAAAGAAAATTTGTTAGACATAATGATAGCGTATTAGAGCTATTTCTTTAACTAAAAGGGGTTGTTTTGGTGCCGAGGAGAGGACTTGAACCTCCAAGAGCTTGCGCTCACTGGCTCCTAAAGCCAGCGTGTCTGCCATTTCACCACCTCGGCTTATTAATATTTGTTTGTACGAAGATCTGATTAGAAAAAATAGAATTGGTTTCGCTATTTTTCTTTGAGAGCTTTTTCGATGAGACTTTTCACTTGATCATAAGGTAAGGCCCCAGAAAAGGGGAACTTCTTACCATTGGAAGCAATAA
>JACQAJ010000076.1 GCA_016195045.1 Candidatus Azambacteria bacterium
TGCTCAGTCTTTAGATGATCAAGCTTACCTCAATAACTTCAAAGTAGCCGAGAAGTCATTGAATGACTTGAAGCTTGAGGAAGGTAAGAAGTTGGCGGAGAAACAAGTTGAATTAGTGAAGATGGAAAAGTTTAAGAAAGATAAAGAAGAAATGAGGGAAACAGCTAAAACCCTGACCTCAATATTTATCTCTTTACCTCCAGTTATTGGTGAAGGTTACGATACTCTGACTCTATTTCAAGGGAAAGATCCCATCACGGGAGAGAAACTAACTTCGTTTACTAAAACTCTCACTATTTTGGGATTAGCTTCCGGTGTCGGTTCAGAGTATTTTATACACTTTATCTAATTTATGTTAGCATAAATCATGGCAATAAAAAAATTTCCTGGATTTATTGATGTTCATGTTCACTTGCGCGATCCGGGCGCGACCCACAAAGAGGATTTTCAGACTGGTTCTCGGGCGGCCGTCAAAGGCGGTTTTACTTTTGTCATAGATATGCCTAATAATCCAACGCCAACCATTTCTCCAGAAGCGCTTCAGGAGAAAATCAGATTAGCGGAACAAAAATCGATTGTTGATATTGGTTTTCATTATGGCACCGATGGCCAGAATACGGAAACATTTAAAACCGTGATAGATAATGAAAAAGTTTTTGGTTTGAAAATATATTGCAATTATACTACCGGAACTCTTTTGGTGGAAGATCAGTTGCTTTGGAATAATATTTTCAGAGAATGGGAATCCAAAAAGCCAATCTTAGTTCATGCCGAAAAAGAAAAGCTTCCTTATATGATCGCTCTTAGTAAAAAATATAATCGGCATCTTCATGTTTGTCATATTTCACTCACCGAAGAAGTTTCCATGGTCCGAAGAGCTAAAGAAATAGGAATCTATATTAGCGCTGGCGTTACTCCCCACCATCTTTTTCTGACTGAGAAAGATGTTAATCGGCTCGGATCTTTGGCTATGATGAAGCCGCCCCTAGGAACTCAAGCCGATCAAGAGGCTTTATGGAAAGGCCTTCGTGATGGCACGATTGATCTCATCGAAACTGATCACGCACCCCACACCAAAGAAGAGAAAGAAAAAACGCCCGCGCCTTTTGGAGTGCCAGGTTTGGAAACAGCCGTCGGACTAATGTTCAAGGCCGTTCACGAAGGAAAAATATCAGAAAGAGAGGTGATTAAATTTTTTCATGACAACCCAGCCCGTATTTTTAATGTTCCAACCCATGAAAATACGTTTATTATGCTTGATCCCGATCAATCCTATATCATGGGAGAAGATGGTTACGAAACCAAATGCCATTGGTCGCCTTTTGATGGTTGGAAATTGTATGGTCAGATTCAAATGGTAGTCATTAAAGGAAAGACGATTTTAGAAAAAAGGAAATTAATTTGACAAATTAAAAGTTGTACATTAATATGTACATATGAATCCCGTTAGAAGCGGGAAACATCATATAATTGATTTAATTTTTATTACGGGAGCGATTCTCTATCTTATGATAAGAATTATATCCCGCTTCTACCAGAAGAAGAATTTTTGAGATTGCCGAAGAGGTGCAAAAACCCAGTAAATACTATACTTTAACCGAAAAAGGACGTCCAAAGGTGGTTATGATGTCGGCGGAAGATTTTGAATCCTGGCAAGAAACACTTGAGGTGCGTAAAGATTTTCCCAACCTAGAGAAGGATATTAAGCGGGCACGGGAAGATTACAAAAAAGGAGATTATGTCACTCTAAATGATTTATTAAAAAAGAGAAGTAGCTTATTAAGTCGCAATAAATCATCTCGTCTACAAAAATAATTTCTAAAATTATGACATACTGTGTTGTCATACCTAAAAAGACCCAAAAAGATCTCGATAAAATAGATAAAAGATATAGGGATCGTGTTGTCGACGCACTGTCAGTTCTTTCCTTAGATCCTTATGCTGGTAAAAATCTTGCAGGCGAGTATAAAGAAAAATATTCTTATCGCGTTTGGCCCTATCGAATAATTTATGAAATTTATAAGAAAGAACTTGTTATTTTAATTATTCGAATTGGTCACCGTCAGGGAGTGTATGGAAAACAGAGAAAATAAATTTTTTGAAAAAAAGATAATTCCGGAAAATGAAATTCAGGAAGAATTTATTCGAAGTGGTGGCGCTGGGGGACAGAATGTTAACAAGGTTTCGACCAAAGTAATGCTCCGATGGTCTGTCGATTCTTCGGTTGGTTTTACTTCAGAAGAAAAAGCCATCCTTAAACAAAACTTAAAGAATCGTATCAATAAACACGGTGAGCTGATTGTTGGGTCACAAAAAGAACGAGCCCAAGGACAAAATCGCCAACGAGCTAAAAATATCTTGCAAGAACTCATTGACTTGGCACTACAACCAGAAAAAGAACGACACGTCACCCACCCAAGTAAAGCCTCCAATGAAACTCGTTTAGCTCATAAAAAAAGACAGACCAGAAAACGTGAAGAGGAGCAGTTATGGAAGACTGAAGAATAAACCCAAGGAGAATCAGATAATCCTTGGGTTTGTAAATTAGAAATCATTAGAAGTCATTAGAAGTCATTAATTATTTTTATAAATCATAGGTATCTAGTAATTTATAATTTTATTTAATTAGTTTTCTCACACAAGTCAGCCAATTCAGTTGGTGTTTTTGAATCTAACACTTTTAAAAATACGTCTCTACATATTTTTTTACTAGACCATCCATTTGGACTGTTACTCCAGATTTCTAAAAAATCTTCATCACTTAAACTAGGGGAAATATTAACTTCTCCTCCATAAAGTTTAGGAGCATTAACTCCAAGCATTGTAAGGCTAGTTTTTAAATTTTCAACCTCAGCATTAATATTATCTATTGATGAATAATCTGGTGCACGCTCTGGATTTTCTATATTTTTATTTTCTCCTTTTATTTTATTGTTTAAATCTAGCTATTTTAAGTAGCGTAGGTTATCGACCTACACCCATTCTACCCCTCCTCTCATCATACAAGTCAAGTGAAAAACTGTGGATAAGCTAAACGATAATCCTATCTTATTTTACTAATATGCAGTAATTAAAATATTATACAATTATGCTTCACCAATCATTTTTTGATCCGACAAAATCGTATGAGGAAAATTGGAAGGAAGGACATTTTGGGGCTGACTAGATTCTTCTTATTGACAGAAAAAGCCTGAAGTATATACTTTAGGTATATGAAAACATCAGTCAGTATAAAACTTGATAAAGATATTAAAGAACAAGCAACTCAATTTGCCCGCGAGATTGGTTTACCTCTTTCCACTATTATTAATGCTAATCTCAGAG
>JACQAJ010000085.1 GCA_016195045.1 Candidatus Azambacteria bacterium
AATTCACTTTATATTTTATTCGCCAATCACCTACTCTTAATTTACAAAATTCACTAAACTCGCCAGTTAAAACTTCTGGAATTATATTTTCAAAATTTTCTAATAACCAATCCAACTTATCAATAATTCGCCGACGAATATCGTGCCCAAGCTTGGCTAAATCTTTTTCGGCCTCTGATTGAAATTCTAACGACCAAGATTTCATATTATTAATAGTACTTTTCCTTAATCTTTGAAAAAGAGATGGTCTTTGTTCTAGAAATATTTGCTCGTTGAAGTCTTTTTTGAGCTTTCTCGCTCAATACTAAACCAAAATCAGGATCATTAAGAACCTTATTTACTGCTTGAGTAATAAATATTTTTATCTCCCTATTTAATAATTTTGGAATAGTTGCTGTGGGCATGTTTTTATATTAACATAACTAATTTTTAATAAGCAAGTTTTCGAGTTTTTTGAGGCGAGTTTGATAATTCAAAATTATTTATCATTTTTCAATTTCGTAAATTCTTCCACCGAGATTTGAAAATCTTCTAGTATTGATTTTAATGTCCTCCGTTTAATCATCTCACGGCCATGGTTTGGTATGGTAGTCTGTCTACTATCTTCATCTCTTCTCCAGATTTCATGACTGCCCTTAGCTTAATGATAAAAATAAAAACTAAGTTTCTTAGCTATTTTTACAATATCACGATAATTGGCGGCTGGAAATTTTAAGCCCATAAAATTTTAATTACTCACAGGAACAGGAATAGTAATATTTAAATCAGAGAGACTTTTGATTTTAACAAAAGAAGCCAATTCTTTATGTTTTCTTCGTAATTCACAATGAGATTTAATGACATCACGAATATTATCTATTACCTCTCCATAAGTCTCACCTTCGGCGTGGCAACCTTGTAATACTGGACAATGGGCAAAATACCCCCCTTCTTCGCAGGATTCAATAACTATTGAGTAAAAAGAAACATTGGCATCTAATTTTTCCATATCCCTATATTACCATAGACAAAAATTCCAATCAAATAATATTTTTAAAAAAATTCTGCGAAAATTTCTCACACCTATCATTCCAAAGCCGCCAGGGCCCGCCCTTGGCAAAGAACCTAACAAGGACCGCCCTTGGTAAATCTCACACTCTACCATAAAGGTTGAACCTGTATGGTTTAATCTCGGCTACCAACTACCAACTACCAACTAGTGTATGATTCCCTCGAGTTTCTTGAGACGGGTTTCGAAATTAGATTTATGGCTTTAAGCGTTTTATAATCAAAATACCAGACACCCTTTTTACTAAATTAACTTTTTAATAGACTTCGTCATGGGAACCAATGTTAAGTAAAAATACATTTTCGGTATCAAAAATAAAAACAATTCTGTAACTATTATTAATAGACGCCCCGTAAAACATTTTTAAACTTCCTGATAATTTATGAGTTTCCAGTGATGCAGAAAAAACATCTTTACTTAATAACCCTAGTGTCCCCTTTGTTTTATTTTTTAGATCTGGATGATTCAGTAAAAATCTATGTAATTTTTTATCGAAAGAACCAGCACTAATTAAATGTCTCATTTTATTTTGTTTGATCTAAAGAACTTAAAGATTTCATTAGGGTACTCGCTGATTTATGAAGTTTGAAATTTCCCTGCTGTAATTCATATAAATTTCTCATTGTTTCAAACTCGAAAAGACGCCTTTGCCCCTCTTTTATAAAGGATTCAAGGTTTTTAGTAACTATATTAATTTTTTTAACATCCAGAGTATTCATATTCTGCATTATAGATCAAATAATAAAATTTGCCAATTAAAATCCCGAGGAAACCCTCATACCCGTCATTCTCTTGTCGCCTATTTTGTCATTCCGAATCGCCAAGAACCGCCCTTGGTAAATCTCACACTCTACCATAAAGGTTGAACCTGTATGGTTTAAATTATCGGCATTTTTCGAGTAAAACAACTCGTCTTTCTAGAGCAATAAATTCATCAATATCAACCCTTTTCTTGAGACCACCTTTAATAAAGGCAATGTCTTCTTTGACAATAGTCATATCAACAGCCAGTTTACCAATCATCTCAGTATGAGACTTTAGGGTTTTAGTATGGGAACCTAAGTCCTCTTTAACAATAGTCATATCAATAGCCAGTTTGCCAATCATTTCAGTATGAGAATCTAAGGTCTTCTTAATACCGGAAATATCTTTTTTAATATCACCGTATTGCTCGGCCACTAATTGAACATTGTGATCAACCTGTTCAATTAAGACCCCTAAACCAAGAATCTCCTGATGGACATCTGGTGATTTTTTACTTAATTTGGTTTTTTTAACTTTTGCTTTTATCATCTCTTTTTTATTATAAAGTATTTTATCCCCCTAAGACTGTTCTTCATGAATTCCGCCTTTCACCCTACCATACAGGTTCAACCTGTATGGTTTAATCTCGGCTACCAACTACTCACTACAAACTACCAACTACTCACTACAAACTACAAACTACTCACTAGTGTATGGTTCCCTCGAGTTTCTTGAGACGAGTTTCGTAGTCAGTATTTTTTTTGGTCAGCTCCTCAATCTGCTTCTGTTGTTCCTTGACGGCTTCAACGAGGACGGGACCGAGTTTGGAATAATCAAGAGAAACTGCATCAACACCATTTTTCTCGTAACTCACGATTTCGGGTAATATTTTACCTACCTCTTCAGCAATAAAACCAATATCTTTAGTCTTGTTGGTCCACGCATTCACATGACCTGGTTTCCAGTCAAAATAAACACCACGAAGTTTTAATACTTTATCAAGAGCATTATCTATAGAATACACATTCTCTTTCAATCGGATTGTGGAACCAGTTCCAGTACTCCATATTGCGGAACCACTATCATTATAAATAACTGCATTTCCATCAGATTGTAATCTAAATGATTTCTCATCATTTAATTTTCCATAATAAACATTAAAAGAATAGGGGTCTGAAACATCTGGTGCAGTGATACTTTCTCTTGTATTAATTCCGAATGAATGGGTACCACTTACATCAATCCTATATCCCATTGCGGTGGAAGTGTTACCACTTGCGGTGGTATTATATCCCATTGCGGTGGAACTGCTACCACTTGCCCTGGTAATATATCCTATTGAGGTGGAATTTTCACCACTTGCCTTGTTAGAACGCCCCATTGCGATGGAATAATCGCCAATGTTTTTATCATCCCAATAATCAATACTACCAACCTCAAGACCCCCCGCCCTAAAGGCAGCTTTTTTGGGGTACCAGATAAAGCGTGGGCCCTTTCCTGGTGCACTAAGGTCTACTCCTGAGCCATATATTCCTTTTGCAATAATTCCCCCATCATTATCTAAAGAAAGTCTAAATTCTGGCGTCGGCGTCCCGATGCCGACGTTGCCGCTAGTATCGATCACTAACCGCTGGGCGCATCCGGCTGAGCAGTCGCTAATGTTGAAGTGCCCTAACGCCGAGCGATTGCCCTCCAGACGCCAGTCGCGATTCGGCGAGTTTATACTGAGACCAGGGATACCGCTGCTGTTAGAGGTATACACAGTAACCAGTGTGTTAAGGGTGCTCTCGAACCTCGTGTTGGCACTGAGACTGCCACTGTTGACCACCAATTTAACATCGGGCGCTGTCGTCCCGATGCCGACGTTGCCAGAAGAATTAATTCTCATTTGTTCCGCGTTATTTGTTTTGACCGTCAGAACACCATCGCTGACCCAATCAAGACCAGTATCAGTATCTCCTATCGCCAATTTAATTGTCGGGCTCGTCGTCCCGATGCCAACGTTGCCGTCAAGAACCATATTCCCATCAGATGTTAATCTAAATAATCTCTCACTCCCTATTCCTCCATAATAAACATTAAAAGAATAGGGGTCTGAAACAGTTTGTTTAGTGAAATCTTGTCTTGTATTAATTCCGAATGAACCGGTATTACTTACATTAAGACTATGTCCCATTGCGGTGGAATTGATACCACTTGCGGTGGTAGAAATCCCCATTGCGATGGAAGAGTTACCACTTGCGGTAGTAGAAGACCCCATTGCGGTGGAATTGATACCACTTGCGGTGGTAGCAACCCCCATTACGGTGGAATATTTACCACTTGCGGTGGTAGAACGCCCCATTGCGGTGGAATAATCGCCAATGTTTTGATCATCCCACTGACTACCATCAACATACCCCGCTCTAAACGCAGCTTTTTTGGGGTACCAGATAAAGCGCGTGCCTGATCCTGCTGCACTAAGGTCTACTCCTGAGTTATGTGTTCCTTTTGCAATAATTCCCCCATCATTATCTAAAGAAAGTCTAAATTCTGGCGTCGTCGTCCCGATGCCGACGTTGCCGCCGTCAAGAACCATCTGAACATCAGTATTAGTTCCTGTACTAAAATTAAGCTTCGATCCTCCATTAGGATCAGCGGAGATACGCGCCAGTTCAGTCCCAGGAGAGGTGGTTATTGAATTCTTAAAAAAGACTAGGTCTCCAGGATCAGTTCCAGTGGATGATAAAATGATGTCTCGACCATTCGTCTGACCACCATCACCGATCATCAATCCACCAAAAGGCGTCGTCGTTCCGATGCCGACATTATCAGTGAGGGTAGATGGATAAAGATTGGGTTTAGTACGAGTCCATACTGTAGCCCCGACAAAACAATTTGTTCCGTCTGCCAAACAAACCTTTGTACCACCTATTGTTAGGGCTTGTATCGTCGCCGTCCCAATCTTGACGCTGCCGTTAAGAATTAAGTCGCCAGTTTTAGTTTGAGTACTAGAGCCTGTATTTATAGGTTCCGAAACATTACCATCTGGAGGTGACATAGTTGGCTCAACGAAACCTCGAACTAAACCTGAGAAAGAAAAAACAATTACTCCGAATAAAAGTAATAAGGAAAAAATAGTGGAACTGGGTAAGGTTTTTAAATGTTTCATAAAATTAGTTTGTAGTTTGTAGTTTGTAGAATTCCAAATCTTAAATCTTAAATCTTAAATCTTAAATCTTAAATCTTAAATCTCTTAGGCTTCTACTTTTTTTAATCTAAACTCGACACTAGTGAGTCTTTTGTCTAATTCATAGAAATCGTCATCAGAGGGTTTGGCGTTTAATTCATTTTCAATGGCTCGAAGTCTCACTCT